>CANHCW010000035.1 GCA_947459165.1 Flavobacteriales bacterium | reverse complement strand
TCCCGCACTCTCGTGCGGGTCTTTTGGGGTTGTGCCCAAGACTGGATTCGAACCAGCACGCCGTTTCCAGCGCTACCACCTCAAGGTAGTGCGTCTACCAATTTCGCCACCTGGGCAGGTGAAAATAAACTTGTGCCCAGAACAGGACTCGAACCTGCACACCTTGCGGCGCCGCCACCTGAAGACGGTGCGTCTACCAATTTCGCCATCTGGGCATACAAACAAATTGAATTTGTATGTACAAGTTGTTTTCAGAACGGGGGTGCAAATATACAACCCTTATTTTAAAAGTGCCTGCGATGCTTATATAAAATTTGAGGAGCCAACCACTTTACCAAAGCCAACAATGCGATGGGAGTCAGTCCACCAACCACAAAATACCACTCGTGTTCGTCGGGTGTTTTAGGATTTAAAAATATCGCTGCCAGCCCACCGGTTAAGGCTCCTCCCAAATGTCCTTCGTGCGAAATATTGGCTTCATGCCCCCGTTTGGCCTGTGTTAAAGCAATCGAAATGAGTGTAATCAGTATTCCAAATAACCAACCCTGAATGGGCACCGGGATAATCATCAGCGATAGCCTTACTTCCGGCATGGCCCAAATGAACGCATACACCACACCAAATAGCCCACCTGAAGCTCCCAGCGCTGAATAACTGTTGTCTTCGCGGAAAAGTAAAAGGCAGAATAAATTTCCTCCAACGACTGATCCCAGAAAAATGCCCATGAATGTCAGTGGGCCATATAGTTCTTCCACATACGGACCAAAAAAATACAAGGTGAGCATGTTAAACAGCAAATGCAATGGTCCCGCATGAACAAAACCCGAAGCGATTAACCTGCTGTATTCGCCTTGCTTGCGGACTGCGCCGCTAATGAAAATCATTCTGTAAAGCAAACTCTGATTTCCCTGCACCGCAATATACATGAGTACATTGGCTACAATAATTCCAAGACTTAAATTTAAACCGGTCATCAGCGTTTTTCGATTTTGCCCCGTCCAAATTCCTTTTTCAACAAACTGAAAACCGGGGTTGAGTAATACAAAATGTTGCCGGTTCCATAGGCCCATGCCTCAAGTTTGTTGATGGGCTTTATGTGAATATCGCGCGCTGTGTAATGGTACAGGTAAGCATCATGGCAAAACATATTTCGGGCATCCACACTGCCGCCGTCTTCGCAGGTCCAGGCGAAAATGGTACCCCTGCCTTCGAATTCAATATTCCCGGTGTTGCTGCAGGCACCTGCAAGTTGACCGCAGTTTACCTTAAAAGTTTGCCCACCCACGCTGTTCATTTGTACTTCAAGTTTAGGAGCCACTATGCTATCCAAACAAATAACCTCAGCCGCCCCTTCAATTCTGATGGATTGAATGCGATGCAAATTGAGTGTGCAGACCGGAAAATGTTCGAAACTGCGAACCCAGTTGAAACCATTTTTATCTTCAATCAACAAAAAACTGTCGGTTACAACTGTGCTGATTTTAGGTAACAGCCTGTCGCCATAGGCAATGCTGATTCCCTCTTCTTTAGTGGAATCTGCAGTGATGTAAAGTTTAAACCGTTCTCCAATTTGAATGCGGTTAAAGGATTTCAGCGTTCTGTACTCAGTTTTGGTTTCGCCATAATTTTTAGCAAAATCGGGCCCTTTAGAGCAGTTTGTCAGTAAAACAGCCATGCTCAAAAGGCATGAAATGTAAAATTGGCTCTTTATTTGCAATGAAATCGGCATAACCTATGGCAAAAGTATTTACAATATTGGCATCGTTGGTCATGATTTTTTCAATAAACGCGCAGGACGATACAGAAGAGTTGGATCCAATTTCAGCCATTAATCAGGCCATTCGAAAAAAAGAGTACCTGCTGGCAGAAAATCTTTGTCGTTCGGAGTTGAGAAAAAACCCGGTGGATAATGCTCTGAGACTGCTTTACAGTCATGCCTTAATCATGCATTCGAAATTCAGCATTGCCGACAGCATTTTACGAAAAGTGGAAGAGGATGACACTGCCGAAGCAGGAGTGGAATGGTTTAGAGGACTGAGTGCCGAAAGACAAATGCAAGACAGCGCCGCTGCAGTCCATTTTAAAAGTTATATCCGCAAAACCAAAAACCCGCTGAATGTGAATGTAAGTGCATTGCTGCACATTGGTTCGGCATACCGAAGAAAGATGCATGGAACAGGTATTTCGTTGGGGGAATTGGAAGATATGATTACCCATTACAAGTTGTACATTGAAGCCAATCCGACCGATCCGTATATTGCAATGTTGCAGGAATTTTCGGAAGCCGTTAAATTAAGAAAGCCTGCCGAGGGTGAACGATTGATTTGGGATGAAAAGGAATGACCTTGCTTCTGCATAACTTTGAACCGATTTTCCCTTGCTGAATAAGAATAAAATTGTCAATGATCCGGTGTATGGATTTCTGCGAATTCCGTCACCACTGGTTTATGATACCATACAGCATCCATATTTTCAAAGATTGCGCCGAATTAGGCAGCTAGGCCTAAGCGATTTGGTTTATCCGGGCGCAACCCATACCCGTTTTCATCATGCACTGGGCGCATTGAACCTGATGATTCAGGCCATAGAAACGCTGAGATTAAAAGGCATTGACATTTCAAACGAAGAAGCCGAGGCCGTTTACATAGGCATTCTGTTGCACGATATAGGGCATGGTCCCTACTCACATACGCTGGAGCATTCCATTATTACAGGTGTTAGTCATGAGAAAATTTCCATGCTGGTCATGAATCGCATGAATCATGAATTTGAAGGTAAGTTGAGTTTGGCCATTCAGATTTTTAAAGGCGAGTATGCTGCAAAACCGTTTTTGGGGCAGCTCATTTCCGGTCAGTTGGATATGGATCGCCTCGACTATTTGCAGCGAGACAGTTATTACACCGGTGTGCACGAAGGTGTGGTGGGTGGAGACCGTATTATTAATATGCTAAATGTACACAATGGTAATTTGGTAGTGGAAGAAAAGGGAGTTTACAGCATTGAGAAATTCATTGTGGCGCGCAGGCTAATGTATTGGCAGGTTTACCTGCACAAAACCGCCATTGCCGCTGATGAGTTGCTGATTGCCATTTTAAACAGGGCCAGGCATGTTGCAGGCAACAGCGGCACCCTGGGCAGTTACCGCCCTTTGGTTCATTTTTTGGGCAGAAATATTGATGCCCAAAGTTTTGATGATGAAGCATTGGATCTGTTTTTACTTCTCGACGACCACGATATTATGACGGCTGTAAAATCGTGGCAGTTTCATGAAGACAAGGTTTTGTCGAGGCTTTCAACAGCCATGCTGGAGAGGAAATTGCCCAAAATTTTTATACAGCCACAGGCCATTTCAGCCGAAATGCAGTCTACGGCCAAAAGCAGAACGCTAAATCGTTTTCCCGATTTAACCGAAGACGAGCTTGCCTATTTTGTGCGGGAAGGGAAGTTGGAAAATCTGGCGTACAAGCCCAGTTCAGGGGGTATTAGCGTATTGTTAAAAAATGGAACTGTAACTGATTTGGCCGCAGTAACCGACAATGCCAATCTTACCCCTTTGAGTGAAGCCGTTACAAAACATTACATTACTTACTGGCCCTAGTTGAATGGAATTATCGAAGGTAAAGCCCAAAAAAGAACTGGGGCAGCATTTTTTAACCGATCAAGGAATAGCCTTGCGAATAGCCCAAAGTGCCGAGGGATTGCCCATAGACAGACTGGTTGAAATCGGACCTGGCATGGGTATTCTAACGAAGCCTCTTCTGGAACAATGGCGACATAAACTGGCACTTGTTGAAATAGATGCTGAAAGTGTGAACTGGTTGAAAAAACAGGATTGGACGCAGGATATTGAAATTATTCAGGGCGATTTTTTGAAATTACCGGAAGAGTCGCTGTTCATCAATGGAAGCAACGCGGTTATAGGAAATTACCCTTACAACATTTCCACTCAAATTGCCTTTAAAGTGTTGGAAAGCCCATCGAAAATTGTTTTTTTCGGAGGGATGTTTCAGAAAGAGGTGGCAAGGCGTTTCTGTTCACCTCATGGCAACAAGGAATATGGCATCACCAGCGTTTTGTTGCAGGCATTTTACGAATGCAAATACCTTTTCACCGTCAATGAAGGATCGTTCAATCCGCCACCCGCAGTAAAAAGTGGTGTAATTGCCTGTGTTTTGAAAGATAACAGACCTGAATGCCGCTTTAAGAGTCTGAGTTTGGTGGTGAAAACAGCATTCAATCAGCGGAGAAAAACCCTTTCGAACAGCCTGAAATCGTTGAAGGGAATTAAGCCTGGTTTTGAAATTCCCGCTGAGTTTGCAGGAAAGAGAGCTGAGCAACTGAGTGTGGACGATTTTGTACGCATGGCAGTTTCGTGGGAAAAGGTCTGATGGCCGCAAAATATCGGCAGGCTTTTTGAAGTTATTTTGAAAACAGGATTATGCGCTTTCTTTTCTGTCTTTGTTTTGCTTTGTTTTCCGGGTTTTTAACTGCCCAGGATTTGGTTTTTGACCGAATGCTCTGGGACTTTGGCGATGTGGCATACTGGAAAAATGATACTGCTTACTTCAAATTGAGAAATGCCACTACAAGAGATTTGAGTTTTTTACCCACCTTTTATAACGAGGATTACAAAGTACTGATATCTGATAAAAAACTGGAACCGGGCGAGGCCGCCGACATTGGAATTGTTTACTATACCGAAAACAAGGGTAGGTTTAATGTTGAAGTTCCGCTGTATGTGAGTGTAAGGCCCGACCCCATTATTTTTAAACTGAAGGGAAATATAAAAGGATTTGATCCTGATGCACTGCTGCGATGCCCGGTTGTGAATGCAGGAAGTGAAGAAAATCGGTTGGAGAAACTGGTGGATTTGGAGGTGCGTGACAGGCAGACAGATGAATTGTTGAGACCCGATGAAATATGGGTAAAAACGGCTGAACACGCCCGGGTAAAATTGGAAAAATGGGGTGTTGGTTTTAGAATGTCGGTAGTAAGCGGAGTTTACCGGGTTTCTGCTGCCAAAAGTGGATACGATGATTACATCGCATTGATCAAACTGGAACCATACCAAAGGAAGTTTATTGTGTATATGGATAAAAACCCTGATTTAGTGCCGGTCGAAACTCCTTGGTTGGACATTGACAGTTTGCCTTTGCCCATAACAATAATGGATATAGACACAGCAGTGCGGGAAAAGGAAAGAAACACTGCAATTGACACCCTGTCTCTTGTGGGCGACGGAAGGCTGGATTTGAGGCAGTACCGAAGGAATAACATTATTTTCATACTGGATGTGAGCATGTCGATGAAACGGGATAACAAACTCGACAACCTGAAATCTTCCATTTCCATACTTCTTGATGCCCTGCGCCCTGAGGATAAATTAGGAATTATCGGTTTCAGCAGTCAGGCCGTGCTGATACAAAATCCTGAGCCGGTCGCAGAGAAGGACAGCATCAAGGCCCGTTTAAACAGAATGAAAGCCACCGGTGGGACGAACGGCGGAGCAGCGCTGAAAATGGCTTATGCGTTGGCTGAAGAACATTTTATTGTAGGCGGCAACAACCAAATCATCATTGCCACAGATGGGCTATTTGGGGGAGGTGATCTGAGCCGTAAGGACATGGAAAAGCTTATAGTTACAGGCAATGGAAAAGGCATTCATTTGTCGACCTTGGGCTTCGGCTTCGATCCTAAGGCCCTGGATTTTCTGAAGCACCTTTCAGATTTGGGTGGTGGAAACCATTTAAATCCAATGCTTGAAGCAAGGGGTGAACAGGCCTTACTTGAAATGGTTAAAAACCAAAGTAAATTACCCTGAAACGGGACTTTGTGGATAGGTGCATAAACTTTGCCAAAATTCTGACCGATTTTTGTTTGAAACATGGTGCAGATGCATAAATTTGCGCCTTGAATACATAAAAGGTCTCAATGAAGAATTACCTACTTACCAAAACCGCTTCGGTTTTCAGTTCAAAGAATTTTCTTACTGTCCTGATATTCATTTTCTTACCATTCGTGGCGATGGCTCAGGCAGCATCAGATGTGGTGCAGCCACCCAAAGAATTTGATCCGTCAGGCTGGAACTGGGTTTCCATTTGTTACATTGTGCTGGCGGTTCTTATACTGCTAATCATCGCCCGTGTGTTTGATATTGGCTCTCTTACCGAAAAGGTAACAGGCCGAAAGGTGATCAACTGGGATAAGGCGAATGGCTGGATTGCCATTCTTTTTCTTATTGGAAGCATTGCCGGTGTATGGTATGAAATGATTTACCATGGTAAGCATGTGATGATAGGTAATTCTTATTCTGAACATGGCGAAACCATTGATTCCATGTTCAATTGGACTTTCGGCTTCACATTCGTGGTTTTTGCCATCACAGAGGCGCTTTTGTTTTACTTCATGTTTCGCTATAGTTACAGAGAAAACAAAAAGGCACTTTACTATTTCCACAACAACAAATTAGAATTGGTTTGGACTGTTGTTCCTGCCATTGTACTTACTTTTTTGGTTCTTCGTGGATTCAATACCTGGAGCAGAATTACAGCGGAAAGACCCAAAAATTCTCAGGAAATTGAAGTGTTTGCTTATCAGTTTGGCTGGAAGGCAAGGTATGCCGGAGCTGACAACAAATTTGGTGCTCATCACTTTACCTTTATCAGTGGTAAAAACCCTTTGGGGCTTGCTGTAGATGGTAATGTGGATTCATTGGTAGCAGAATTACAGGCAGATATAAAAGGTATTGATGCGAAAATCGCTTCGGCTCCTGATTCGGCAAAATCTTGGGAAAAGCAATTTGCCGCATTCAATGTGGGTAGCAATGCAGCCGCTTACCCCGCTGTTTACAAAGATTTGAAGACAAAGATGCAAGAGGGAAACTCTGGCGCCTATGTTGAAAGATTAAAGAAAGATAAGAGAAGAAAGAATACCACTTTGAACCGCGTGTTAACTTACCGTAAAGACAATGGTATATTTAACAATGCTGCCAACGATGATAAAGTAACTACTGAGATTGTTCTGGTTAAAGGCAAGAGTTACACATTCAATTTCAGGGCCCGCGATGTCATTCACTCAGCTTGGTTCCCCGATTTTAGAGGGCAGATGAATGTGGTACCCGGAATGGCAACCTGGTTCTCTTTTGTGCCGACCAAAACCACAGCGCAGGCCCGGATTGAAAAGAACAACCCAGAATTTGAGTTTTACCTGTACTGCAACAAAATATGCGGCGCAGCTCATTACAACATGAAGATAAAAATGACGGTGGTTGAATCTGAGGCAGAATACAATACCTGGCTTGCAGCCCAACCTGCCGTTGTTGCTCCCCCCGCACCGGCAACTGCCCCCGGAGACGACAAGAAAGAGCAAGGCAAAGATTCAGGATCTGCCCCTCAAAAAATGGCTATGATAACAAAGACCCGTTAATCTCAATTTAGCGAATAATAGAAAAAGGATATGAGTACAGCAGCTTCACACGCGCAC
This sequence comes from Flavobacteriales bacterium, assembly GCA_947459165.1. Classification (GTDB taxonomy): domain Bacteria; phylum Bacteroidota; class Bacteroidia; order NS11-12g; family UBA955; genus RGEC01. The sequence continues at coordinate 7,869 of CANHCW010000035.1, read as the reverse complement.
GACCACGATCACCATCACCACAAGGAGAGCTTCATAAGCAAATATGTGTTCTCCATGGATCACAAAATGATCTCAAAGCAATTCCTTATAACGGGTATTGTGATGGGTATAGTTGGTCTGGTAATGTCACTTCTGTTCAGAATGCAACTTGCATGGCCCGATGAAAAATTTGGTCTGCTTGAAATGCTTTTGGGCAAATGGGCACAAGACGGAAAACTGGATCCCAACTTTTACATGGGTTTGGTTACCATTCATGGTACCATTATGGTATTTTATGTATTAACCGCAGGCCTTAGCGGTACTTTCTCGAACTTACTCATTCCATTGCAGGTTGGTGCCAGAGATATGGCTTCACCTTTCATGAATATGTTGAGCTACTGGTTCTTCTTTATGTCTTCAGTGGTTTTGCTTATTTCCGTTGGTGTTGAAACCGGACCGGCTTCTGCAGGATGGACAGTTTATCCGCCGCTAAGTGCAATGGAAAAGGCAATGCCAGGCTCCGGTTTGGGAATGACCCTTTGGCTGATTGCAATTATTTTGTTCATTGTATCAGCGCTGCTTGGAGGTATTAACTACATCAGTACCGTATTGAATATGCGCACCAAAGGCATGAGCATGAACAGAATGCCACTGACAATCTGGGCTTTCTTTTTCACCGCAGTACTGGGCTTGCTTTCATTCCCGGTATTGTTGGGTGCAGGCTTGTTCCTGATTTTTGACAGAAGCTTTGGAACCAGTTTTTACCTTTCTGATATTTATCTTGAGGGTGTAGGTGCTATGGAAAATATTGGTGGCAGCCCTGTATTGTACCAGCATTTATTTTGGTTCCTGGGTCACCCTGAAGTTTACATCATTTTGATGCCTGCGTTGGGTATTACATCTGAAGTGATTTCAACCAATGCCCGTAAGCCCATTTTTGGTTACACTGCCATGGTGATTTCGCTGATGGGAATTTCCTTCTTGTCATTTATTGTTTGGGGTCACCACATGTTTATTACAGGCATGAACCCATTCCTCGGAAGTGTGTTTATGATACTCACGCTGATTATTGCTGTGCCGTCGGCGGTAAAAGTGTTTAACTACCTTACAACACTGTGGAAAGGCAATTTGAGATTTACTCCGGCCATGTTGTTTTCAATTGGTCTGGTGTCATTCTTTATTTCAGGTGGGTTGACCGGTATTTACCTGGGTAACGCGGCGCTGGATATTCAATTACATGATAGTTATTTTGTGGTAGCCCACTTCCACCTTGTTATGGGTTCTTCAGCTATTTTTGGAATGTTTGCCGGTATTTATCACTGGTTCCCAAGAATGTACGGCAGAATGCTGAACAATACATTGGGTTATTTCCACTTCTGGATTACCTTTATAACAGCTTACCTCGTGTTCTTCCCTATGCACTTTATGGGATTGGCCGGGGTGCCTCGTCGTTATTACATGTTTACATTGGTGAAGGAGTTTGATATTTGGATGGATGTAAACAAAATGATGACCATGGCGGCCATAGTTGGTGGTGCAGCTCAATTACTGTTCCTGTGGAACTTCTTTTATAGCATTTTCAAAGGCAAAAAATCCGAGCAAAATCCCTGGCAGAGCAATACATTGGAGTGGAGTGCACCTGTTAAGCATTTGCATGGAAACTGGCCTGGTGCTATTCCTGAAGTTTATCGCGGACCTTACGAGTACAGTCATCCGGATCGTGAAGAGGATTTTTACCCTCAGTACATTCCCGATGAGTCTGACAAGGCAGAAACCGGTGGAGAAGGCAGCAAATCTGCCCCCAAGCGTAAATCTACCAAGAAAGAGGAAGAGGTTGTTGAGAATGTGATGTTCTCAGCCATCAAGCGCGTTTTTGGATGGAGCTGATTTAGCTTTGTCAGCACTGAAACGAATATTTAACGAAAAATTTTTCAGACGAACAGGCATTGCTGCTTGTTCGTCTGTTTTTTTACTGTTTGTGCTGGGTGGTTTGGTGAGGGTGACCGGCAGTGGAATGGGTTGCCCCGATTGGCCAAAATGCTTCGGTTTACTGGCACCACCCACCTGCAGTTGTGAGTTGCCGGCCAATTACCAGCAGATTTTTTTGAAACAAAGGGTTGCCAAACTGAATCGGTTTGCCAATACCCTGGAAGCATTAGGGATGAGTGATAAAGCCAGGGTTTTGAGAAACGATAAAAAACTGTTGGAACCCGAAGAGTTTAATGCATTTAAGGCTTGGACTGAATACATTAACAGGTTATTTGGTGTTTTGGCGGGTTTGTTTTCTCTTGCCTTTACCTTATTGGCCTTTCGCCGAATAAAAGAAAAACCCGGAGTAGCCCTTTTTGCTGCACTTGGATTTGTGATGCTTTTATTCAATGCCTGGTTAGGAAGCATAGTAGTGGCAACAAACCTGTTGCCGGGTATAGTGACAATACATTTTTTGTTTTCGTTTTTATGCATATTTTTCTTTTTAACTGCTTTAAACCGCAACAGTCCTTTTGGACTTTTGAATGATGATGTTAAGATAAGAGGGCACTGGATGGTGCTTTGCCTGATGGTGCTGTTTGAAGTGATTTTAGGAACGCTTGCCAGAGAGCAGGTAGAAGTGTTGAAAGCAGGAGGGGGTTTAACTACCAAAATGGGTGATTTTAATGTAGAAGGAATGGGTTTTATGTTTGTTCTGCATCGCTATTTCCCTTTGATTTTGATAGTTTATGCCCTGCGACTTGTTCGCAGAAAAAATGTTCGATATGCCTTTCAAAACATAGGACTCATACTTATTGTAGTTTTAAGTGTGATGCAAATGCTTCTGGGTGCCGCAAATATTTTTTGGGTATTACCGGGAGTTACTCAGGTGCTACATATTGTTTTGGGAGCTTTTTTGCCCATTTGGGTATTTTATTTTGTTTTGGCCAAACCGGGCGAACACTCGGTTGTTAATACAACAGCGCACTGATGGCGGGATTTAAGGCATACTTGCAACTGGTAAAATTCAGACTAACGGCTACGGTTGTGGCTACTTCGGTTTTTGGCTACCTTTTGGGTTGCAAATGGCAGGCCCAGGCTGGTTCAATCTCTGATTTTTTTCAGTGGAAAGAATTTGCAGGTGTGCTGCTTGGCGGTTTGCTGGTTGTTTTTGCATCGAATGGATTGAACCAGCTGATTGAAAAGGGCCCGGATGCAAAAATGTCGAGAACGAAAGGTCGCCCGCTTGTGGAAGACCGAATGACTGAAAATGAGGCCAGGTGGTTTTCGCTGATTTGCGGAATACTCGGTTTGGTTACCATGGCGCTGACAACAAATTTTGTGGCTACACTGCTGAGTTTGATTTCGCTGATTACTTATGTGTTTTTTTATACACCCATGAAAGGGAAAACGCCATTGGCGGTAATGGTAGGAGCTATCCCCGGGGCGTTGCCTCCGTTAATTGGTTACACCGCCGTAGTGGGTAGAATTGATGAAATTGGAGTTGTACTGTTTTTGATTCAGTTCTTTTGGCAATTTCCCCATTTTTGGGCCATTGCCTGGTTACTGCACGAAGATTATCAAAAGGCCGGTTACTGGCTTTTACCCAGCATAGGTGGACGAGATAAGAAAAGTGCTTACCAAGTATTGATTTACACGGTAGTGTTGATATTAAGCAGTTTGATGCCTGTGTTTTACGGATTGGCTGCAACCACATGTCTTACGCTGGTGTTGCCGGCCGGAATGTTTATGCTATGGAGAGCCTATAAGCTGTTTAGAACGCTGGATGTGGCTGAGGCCAGAAAACTGCTTTTTACATCGTTTGTTTACACCCCGGTGGTGTTTGTAGCCTACATTCTTTTTTAACTAAACGAATATGAATAAAATCAATAAAAACGGAGAAAACTATCGGATTGCGCCGATGAGGTTCAATCTGGTGCTGATGATGATTGCAAGCAGCATGCTGTTTGCAGGGCTTGTGAGTGCTTACATTGTGCACAAACCCGATGCGCTGGCCAAGAATACCTGGACCCAGTTTGATTTGCCTGTGCAGTTTTTTATTTCAACCATACTGGTACTGCTGAGCAGTGTAGCCATGTATATGGCACTGCGTGCGGCAAAGCAGGATGAATTGAAACAGAACAGCTTGTTTTTGGCGGCTACATTGGGTTTGGGCATTTTGTTCTGCGTATGTCAGATTTTGGGCTGGCGCGATTTGATTGATAGGGGATTGCCTTTTGTTAATGCCAGATCCGAAGACATATCAGCCAGCTATGTTTGGGCAATAACCTTTGTGCACGCCCTTCATGCATTTGGTGGTTTGGTATTGGTAAGCGTAGCGTTGGGGAAGTCTATGCGATACCAAATTCACAAAAAAGAGCTCACTTTGATGAAAGTTGCCCACACTTATTGGCATTTTGTTGGGTTGCTATGGATTTATTTGTATTTATTCCTTTATTTCGCAGGGTAAATTTTGAAAATGGCTAATCACCAAGAAGCGACCTTCGAGCAGCAGCCCATGTGGGCCGGAGGCCGTTCCCCCTTTAATGTGAGCTACGGCAAATTAATGATGTGGCTCTTTTTGCTGTCCGATGCATTCACTTTCTCTAGTCTGCTCGTGCAGTATGGAGCTCAGCGTTTCAGTAATGTACAATCGCCAATTGTAACGAAATGGCCCGATCCCGCATCCATTTTTAATCACTTTCCCTGGATGCACGGACTACACCTTCCACTGCTTTTTGTGAGTGTGATGACCTTTATCCTCATCATGTCATCGGTAACGATGGTGTTGGCGGTTGAGGCCGGTCACCGCAAAAGCAAGAAAGAAGTGGTGCGCTACATGATTTATACCATTATTGGCGGTGCCATGTTCTTAGGCTGTCAGGCCTGGGAATGGTCCGTTTTTATAGGTGAAGGTGCCACTCTCTACGGAAATCAGTTCGGTATTACCGAGGCCGGACACAAAGTTTTTGGAGCACTGAAATTTGGCGATCACTTTGAGTGGCAACCCGAATACAGAACCTCTGGTCCTGTTCCTTTTGCAGCTCTGTTTTTCATTGTAACCGGTTTTCACGGGTTTCATGTATTCAGTGGTGTAATCATAAACATTGTGGTAACCATTATGGCTGCAAGGGGCGTGTTTGACCGTCGCGGACACTATGAAATGATTGAAAAAGCCGGACTCTACTGGCACTTTGTAGATCTGGTATGGGTGTTCGTGTTTACTTTCTTTTACCTAATCTGATTTAAAATTACCAAACCATGGAATTCTATACCAAACCCGGTGATTACGATGCCATTAATTACATTCCTGAAGCGCAGAGTCACGGCACCAAAGAGTTGTGGCGCACCTTTTGGATTTTGTTAGGCATTACCGTTCTCGACTTCATCATTTATTTCGTAATGCCCCACACAGGCTTCAGAAATTTCATCTTTATCTTCTTTGGTATTGTAAAGGCCTATTACATAGTAGGTGCCTTTATGCATATGAAATACGAGAAGATTAACCTGGCTTTGGTGATATTGGTGCCAACCGTTTTCATCATTGGCCTTGTTATGGGTTTGCTTTACGAAGGTAACGCACTCACCTACGCTAAATAAATATGTCCTCTTTTACAGGAAAATATAGGGTGGCCGCAGTTGCGGCCATCGTTATTTTACCCATACTTGGAATTTATTTCCTGGCCAAGGCAAAATGGGTGCACAAGGAACTGCCTTACATTGGGCAATCAGTAAAAGGCCCCAATGGGAAAATGGAATACCATAAAATCACGGATATCGAGCTTACAGATCACCATGGAAAGACATTAAACCCGGCCAAAAATGATTCTTGTGTTGTGGTGGCCAATATCTTTTTTGCTACTTGCCCCGATGTGTGCCCCGAAATGAATTCTCAGGTTCAAACCGTGGCTGAAAAGTTTGTTAAAAATCCCAAAGTGCGGTTTATCAGCATTTCCATTGATCCCGAACACGATACGGTAGCCGCTTTGGCAGCTTATGCCAGAAGGTTCAAGGCCGACAAACTGAAATGGCAGTTCTGCACAGGTAATAAAACAGATATTTACGATTGGGTAATGAATGACCTGCTTTTGGCTAACGAGCAAAAAGGCAGTGATTTTATTCACGATGATAAAGTGGCCATCATCGATCGAAACGGTCACATCAGATCCATACTTCCCACAAGGGGAAATTCAAACAAAGAGAAGCTTGAAGCGTTTAAGAGAATAGAGGAAGACATAAACAACCTATTGTATGAATACCGCCAAAAAGACATGGATAAGTGACCGCAATTTTTTCTGGTTGGTAACCGGAATTAGTGTAGCCGTTTTGGCGGTGGTTGTGCTGTTGCGCTATTTACCCGATGCCTACAGACCCAATGTGGCGTTTGCTAAGAATCTCCCTTTAACAAACGCAGTCATCAATTCTTTGGTGAGTGTGCTTCTTATGCTGGGGTATCATCAAATTCGCTATGCTAAAAACAAGGGCAGACATCAATTTTTTATGTTGTCTGCTTTCATTTTGTCGGGGTTGTTTTTGGTGAGTTATGTGGTGTACCATACCACCATGCCGCATACACCTTATTGCAACGAAGGGATGATGAAGTGGGTTTACTATTTTATTCTGGCTACCCATGTTTTTCTGGCAGCCATCATTTTGCCCATTATCCTTTATACCATTTACTTTAGCACCAATGGAATGTATGCCAAACACAAAAAACTGGCTCGCTGGACTTTTCCGCTTTGGTTGTATGTTTCAGTAACGGGGGTATTGGTTTATGTATTAATTTCGCCTTGCTATCAATTCTGATACAATGAAAAACCGAGTTATACTTTTTGCGGTACTGATTTTTTCACTTTTTTTGTTTGTGCCTGATGCAGCTGCTCAGTGTCCCATGTGCAAAACTGCATTGAAGAGCAGTAGAACGCAGGGCAATCGTCCAACTGTAGGAAATGGAATCAACAAGGGCATTCTGTTTCTATTGGCAACGCCTTACTTACTCGTTGGAGCAGCAGGCTTCGCCTGGTACAGGTACAGAAAGAATCAGAAGAATGCCTGATTTCCGGCATCCAAGACCCCGATTACTTAGTTTTATTTTTTGTCGCTGCCCTCGTTGTGGAAGAGACGAGGTATTTCCAAAGAGCATTCTGAATTTGCGAAGGTTTTCTGAAACACAGTACTCTTGCAACCATTGTAAATTGAGCTATGAGCCCGAGCCGGGATTTTTCTTTGGTGCCATGTACTGGAGTTATGCTTTAATTGTAGCCTTAATAGTCTCCCTTTCCATTGTTTTCAGTTTGCTCGGGCTTTTCGATTATGCCATTGTGGGCATTCCTGTTGCAATTGTTGTTTTGCTTCCTGTTATATTCAGGTACAGCCGCATGCTGATGTTGTATGTGGTTTATCCCATGATGTATAAAGAGTTGTATTTCGGCAACAAACAGGGAAAAAAGCAATAAACGCAACAGCATAAAAAAGGCCGCCTTTCGGCAGCCGTTTTTAATCATTTAATCAGAAATTGATCAAGAGGCTTCACCCGGTTGTACAGCGAGAATTTCTTCTCCGCCACTGCTTTTCGCCTTGATTTTATTCTCAATGTCGGTCAGCATTTCCGGATTGTCTTCAAGCAATTCCTTCACCGAATCGCGCCCCTGACCCAGTTTGGTGCCTTCGTAGCTGAACCAGCTTCCGCTTTTTTGTACCACGCCGGCATCAACGGCAATGTCGAGCACTTCACCAACCCGGCTGATGCCTTTTCCGTACATAATATCAAATTCCACAACACGGAAAGGTGGCGCCACTTTGTTCTTGGCCACTTTTACCTTGGTACGGTTTCCGATTACATCGTCGCCATCTTTAATTTGACCAATACGACGAATATCCAGGCGAATGGATGCATAGAATTTAAGGGCATTACCGCCGGTG
>CANHCW010000034.1 GCA_947459165.1 Flavobacteriales bacterium | reverse complement strand
GATGAACATCCTGAAAATGTGTGGGAAGAGTACCTCGAAATTTGCCCGGTTATGACCCGCCTTATGCCCGGTGCCCGCAATTTCATGGAGGAAATCACACGCCGTTTTGATATTTTTCTTGTGACCAACGGTTTTGAAAAAACCCAGCGTACCAAAATCAGGCATTCTGGTATTGAGCAGTTTATTAAAGGAATGATTACTTCCGAATCGGCGGGTGTTGCCAAGCCCGATTCAGGCATTTTTATTCAGTCAATTAAAGAGTGCGAAAGTTTGGGCATATACCCTTCAAAAATATTTTACGCAGGCGATACCTGGGAAAGTGATATCAAAGGCGGCATCAATGCAGGCATTCCAACATTGTGGTTTAATCATGCAAATGCCCCTGTTCCGTCAGATGAATATGCCAACAGTTATCTTTTTTCCGGTTCATTTACCACCTTATCCGGTATGGCGGGCTGGCTGGAAGAGCAGGTTTTACATTAGTCTTACCCTGTCTTCATTTCCTTCAATTATATTTGCACTATGATCATGAACAAAGCATTGCCTGTTGCAGTTGTATCCTGCATATTTGGAATTTCTTCCCTTTTCTCACAAAGCATTGAGGTTGTAGGAAGCAAGGTGGCTAATTTTTGGCCGGCTACAAATGGTTACACCGATTGTTCCATTCATTTGAAAAATAAGGGTGCTTCAGGAATGAAGATTGGTTATGAAAAAGTAAGTGCCGATTTCCCTGCCGCTTGGTCAGTTAGTTTTTGCGATAACAATGGCTGTTTCTTTTCTCTTGTTGACAATGGCACATTTGCGCCCATGAACGCAGGTGAAGAGTCGTCATTGAAAATTACCGTCGATCCCAAAGGAATGGCGGACACTGCCGTGGTGAAATACGCGGTTTTCGATATCAGCAACCCCGTTCAGCGCGATACGCTGGTGTTCAATATTTTTGTTCGCTGGGGCGCAAATAATGCCGATGTGGTCGTACGCGATATGCAACTGGGTCCGAATCCTGCAACCGATAACATCACCCTGCGCGGGGAAGGTTACGATGCCATCACCATCTACGATATAAAAGGAAATCTGGTCATTAATAAGAAACCTGAAATTGAACAAACAGTAATCGACATCAGCGGTCTTCCGGCAGGTGTTTACATGCTGAATGCGGCGAACCACAAGCAATTGTGGAGCAGAAGGTTTGTGAAAAACTGATACAGGTTTATTTTTTCCTGTACCCGGTTCAAACATCATGTATTTGTCAATAGCGATTCATACGCTTAGTCCGGTCGGCTACATTGGCGTTTGTATTCTGGCCTCGGCACTGTTTACATGGCTGTTGTACAAATATGGAAATGCATTCGGAAAACCTTGGAATTATGTGCTTTCTGGGTTTCGTTTTCTTGCAGGTTTTCTTTTGTTTGCCTTGCTACTTTCTCCTTTTATCAGTTTAAAGCATAACAAAGAAGCAAAGCCGGAACTGCTTGTTTATTTCGATCGCAGTTTGTCTGTGTCCGAAACTTCAGCTTTCTACGACAAAGTGAAGACTTCCCTGAACAGATTAAATGCAAAATACAATGTTCGGTTGTTCGAATTTGGTGGAAATGTTCAGAATATAGGCGATACCGCAGTGAATACTGCATCAACAGATCTTGGAGCCGTGTCTTTGCACTGCAATGAATTTGCCGAAACACGGAATGCCGCCGCAATGCTGGTAATTACTGACGGCATTTTTAACCGCGGACAAAATCCACTTTTTGTTAGCCTCAACAAAAATCCAAGGGTTTTCTCTTTGGGGCTGGGCGATACCTCGCAATATCCTGATATAAAAGTAGCAGGTGTTCAGTTGAACGAGTCGGTTTTTCTGGGGTCTGAATTTGTTATTGAAGCAACCGTAACCGGAAAGTTGCTTTCAGAAAAATCGTGGACAGCCGTTCTGAGTGAAAATGGCCGGGAAGTGGCAAGAAAATCGGTTGCTTTTGCAGGCAGCGAAGGTTTTGAACGATTGGAATTCCGATTGAAAGCGGCTTCTCCCGGATTGAAACAATATACATTAGCGGTTGAATATGCAGGACAGGAATCCAACAAAATAAACAACCTGGCAACCGCTGTTACCGAAGTGGTGGACACCCGCAAGAAAATTGCAGTGGTGATGAACAGCAGCAATCCCGATGTCGGCGCCCTAAGGCGTGTCATTGAAGATCAGGCTAGGTACACCCTGCAGGTTGCGACACCTGGAGAATTGCCTGATGCCGGGTCGGCTGATATTTTTATTGTGCATGGCATGCCTGAAAACGCGCGTCAGGCGAATTGGCTTGAAGGGCTGAAATCGCAAAACAAACCATTCTGGAGCATTTCAAGTTTGCAAACTGCCCCTGAGTTGCTTGGCAAGCTCAGTGGAATTAATCTTCCTCCAGGTGGTTCAAAAACCGAAGATGTTCAGGCGTTTGCCGAAAAATCGTTCAGTGAATTTGAACCTGAACCGGGCTGGGAAAAAAAGGTAAGCAATTGGCCTCCTCTGAAAGTCAGGTATGGTCGCTTTTCTGCAAATGCATCTCACAAGGTTTTACTAAGGCAGAAAATAGGAAGTATTGAAACAGATTACCCCTTGTTGTTGTGCAAAAATGAAGGCAAGAACAGAGAGGTTTACCTGTTGGGAGAAGGCATTTGGAAATGGAAGATGAAAGATTTTGTAAAAGGAGAAGGATCACCGGTTTTTGATGATCTGGTAATGAAATTACTGCAATATCTGGGTGCCTCGAATTCCGATAAAAAATTTGTCTGTCGTTCGCTGCGTCGAGATTATGACCCGGGCGAACCTGTGGTTTTGGTGGCAGAAAACAGAGATGCAACCGGAAATCTTGTGAATCAGGCATCTTGCAGTTTAAAAATTGAGGGCCCGCAGAATTTTTCCAGATCGGTTCAAATGGCAAAAAGCAATAAAACCTATCGGTTCGACATGGGCAGTTTACCCACTGGAACTTATAATTTTCGCGCTACACTTGAAGGGGGGCAGGTTTCAACCGGATTGTTTTTTGTTAATGATGCAGGCTTGGAAAAAGCCGACAAGGTGGCCAATCATGGCTTGTTGCGACAATGGGCCATAAAAACAGGCGGGCAGTTTTACAAGGCCGCCGATTATGAAAAGGTTGTAGAGAAACTTGCAGATGAAAACATCGCAAAACCCATGATTTACGAGGAAAACTCCGTTACCGACCTCATTCAGGCAAAGTGGTTCTTTGCCCTCATTGTATTTTTTCTCACCGCCGAGTGGGTAATCAGAAAGTACTTGGGGCAGTACTAGCGGTCAACTTCTGGTTCAACTTTTGGTTATAGAATATTGCCTTCGTTCAATCGCTTGAAATGAACGAAATTTGCAAAGAAAATGGCCAAAATCGTAGTAGGGTTGAGTGGTGGCGTTGACAGCAGTGTTGCTGCCCTGTTGCTTAAACAGCAGGGACACGATGTAATTGGCCTTTTTATGAGGAATTGGAATGATGCGGCAGTTACACTTGAAGATGAGTGCCCATGGATAGACGATAGCAGAGATGCCATGATGGTCGCAGAACAGATTGGAATTCCCTTTCAGATTATTGACTTAAGCGAAGAATACAAAAAGCGAATTGTTGACTACATGTTCGCTGAATATGAAGCCGGCAGAACACCCAATCCTGATGTGCTATGTAACCGCGAAATCAAATTTGATGTGTTTCTTAAAAATGCACTGAAGCTGGGTGCAGATTATGTGGCCACAGGACATTATGCAAGGCGAGAAGAGGTGGAGTCGAATGGTCGCAAAATTTATCGACTGCTGAGTGGTTTGGATCAATCCAAAGATCAAAGTTATTTCCTCTGTCAGTTAAATCAGCAGCAGCTCTCAAAATCGCTTTTTCCAATCGGCAATTTGCAAAAAAGCGAAGTGCGGAAAATTGCAACTGAAGCTGGTTTGGTTACGAGTAGCAAAAAAGACAGTCAGGGCTTATGCTTCGTTGGAAAGGTGTCGTTGCCTGAATTTCTGCAGCAAAAACTGTCTGTAAAACCGGGTAAAGTTGTTCTGATTGATGAAAATTCGCCCGTTTTGGACGAGCATAAAAAGAATCTTGGATCTTCGGATGCAGGGCCTTTACAATGGGCGCATCGACCTGTATTCAGAGAAGAAGATGGAAAGGTCATGGGGACCCATCAGGGGGCACACTTTTTTACCATCGGTCAGCGAAAAGGATTGCAAATTGGCGGCACAGGTTTGCCCATGTTTGTACTTCAAACGGATGTGGTCAATAACATCGTCTACACTGGTCTTGGCGACAAACATCCTGCTTTACAAATGCGCGCATTGGAATTGGCCGCCCCTGGTTTACATTTCGTCCGCAACGATTTGAAATTAATCGATTTAATCAATCGCAAACTGAAAGCCAGAGTGCGCTACAGGCAGGCTCTTTTTGATTGTCATATAATTGTGACTGAAAGCAGACATTTCTGTGTCTTTGATTTGGCGCAGTCTTCAGTTACTCCGGGGCAGTTTTTGGCCATTTACGATGACGATGAATTGATTTGCAGCGGAACCATTTCGCAATAAAATCGTCTATTCTGTTAGTTTTGTAAATCAATATGAGAAAGTCCCTCTTTTTCAGTTCGAAGAAAGCCGTACTTCGTGTCTTGCTCACTGCTCTGCTGACAGTTGTTTTTGCCGAGAAAGTGTCTTCCCAGATTTCATCCACGGGAAGAACATTTTACATGAGCTTCATGGAAATGGAAGCCCGAACTGGCGGTTACCCGGATTCATTGCTGCTTTATGTAACTTCTGAAAAGAATACCACCGCGGTATTGGATAATCCCAGGGTGGCCGGTACGACTCAAAATCTAACAATCATTGCTGGCAGAGTAAACCGCTTTGCTCTCGACCCGGGTTTTTATTACCCTCAGGGCTCCGAGTTCTCCGGAACCGATTTGAACAGCCGCAGGAGTGTGAGGCTTATAGCCAAAGACCCGGTGAATGTGTATTGCATGAATCTTGAACAGAACCGTTCAGACGGAACTTTTGTAATGCCATACGAATCCATTCCCAAGGCGCCTGAATTCTATGTTACAGCTTACACGCCCACTCAAAATGCAACAGGAGGAAGATTTCAGCCCAGCCAGTTTACCATTGTTGGGATGGATAACAATGTGCAGGTTGAGATCACTCCAACAACACGAACTGTGGGTGGAAGGGCTGCGGGCACTGCTTTTACAGTAACTCTTTCAAGGGGTCAGGTATATCAGGTTCAGAGCAATCTTTCCGATGGCAATGCGGGCAACGGACAAAGTCTCACCGGTGACTTAACCGGAACCCGCATCAGGGTAATCAACGGCTGCGGAAAAATCAATGTGTTCTGCGGTATGAAATCCGTAAAGATTCCAAATAATAGCTGTGGAATTGCAGTTGACCATCTATACACCCAGTTATTCCCAACCTCAGTATTAGGAAGAAGGCATGTGGTAATGCCTTTTAAAGATCAAACCAAAGGTTATGTTGTTAAGGTTGTTGCAATTAAACCCAATACCCGAATTTCGGTTGATGGAGCTTACATTGGCAGTACCAGAGGCCCCGGTACTTATTACTACCTCGATGTAACTACTTCGGTCGCCCGATGTATTACCGCTGATAGCCCCGTTTATGTAGTTCAGTATATGAAAAATGGCGGTACCTGCGCGGGCACAAGCGGAAATGTGGGTGATCCTGCAATTTTGATTATGCCCGATCAAACGCAGAAGTTGCTAAAAACCATTGTTGGAACAGCAACCACCAACAACATGAATCGTCACTATGTGAACATTATGGTCAGTACCAGTGCGAAAAATCTGGTAAAATTAAATGGCACACCGGTGGCACCTGGAAATTTTACAGATGTAAGTTGTGCGGGACAATCGTACGCGCAAATTCAGGTCGCCAATCCATCTACCAATACCATAGAGTGCGACTCGGGAATGATTGTCGTGGTTTATGGGGTCGGGCAATACGAAAGTTACAGTTATTGTTCGGGAGCCCTGTTTGAAAACCTCGATTACGATTTTAAAATCGACAGGGCCAGCAAATGTCCTTTGTATCCCGTTGATTTGACTGCATCATGGCCGAAAAGCGTGAACCCCATAGGCATTATTTGGGATTGGGGTGACGGTACAACGCGAGATACGGGGAGAAAAGTAAAACATTCATTTCTTAAAACAGGGGCATTTTATGTAACAATGAGGGCAATTGTAAAAGTGCCTTGTGGAACCAACGACACTTTTGTTAGAAGTAAAATTATTGATATCCTGCCTGGGCCTACCCTGAATTTTCCTGATACCATTAACAAGTGTGGAAATGTGAAAATCAATGAAGTGCTGGATGGCGGCAACAGCCCGAAATTTCTTTACTTATGGCAGAATAGTTCCACAAACAGATTCTTTACGGCAACCAATACCGGAAAATACTGGGTGAGGGTCACAGATACTTCCACAAACTGTCGGGCTTCCGATACGGTGGTTATAAGCCGTTCACCGGATATTGATGTAAATATAAAGTGGGATACGGCGAGAAGTTGTATCAACAACAACTTCTTCTCCCTTTCCGACAGCACCAATTACAATGGCGACAGTAGAAAGAATATCTTGTGGAGATTGGCAAATCCCTACAAGGCCGGTGATACCACCCGCAGCTTTGATAATCGTTTCAGGAAAAAATTTGATACGACGGGCTCTTATTACCTTGAATACATTGTGTTCAGCAGAAAAGGTTGTTCAGACACCTTCAAAACCCTCCTGAATGTGTATGGAATGCCTACAGCAAAATTGTGGTCAAAGAAAACATACTATTGCCAAAATGAGCTAACGAATCTCATTGACTCAAGTACGGGGCAGGGTGCAGTAGGCAAAACATTCTGGGATTATGGGAATGGCAAAAAGGATACGGTGAGCAATCGTTTTGGAAGAAATATCTATTCCTCCTTTGATACCTTCAAGGTTAACATGATTACTCAAACCCAATTCGGGTGCCGAGATACCCTGGATTCGGCCTTCATAGTGCATCCCACACCGGTGGCTAAAATGACCTCAAAAACAAACAATATCTGTTTCAAGCAGAATAGTTTCGATTTCGATGACAACAGCAGTGCATTGGCTTATGGTTCGGTGAATAGATTATGGCTGTACGATAAAAAGACCACAGTTGGTTCCAAAACACTCTCGGCAATTAAATTCAGCGATACGGGCTGGTTTACTGTAAGAAGAATTGATACCAGTAATTTTGGTTGTATGGACTCGGTCAAAACCAAAGTGTATGTAGCGCCGGAACCCAAAACCCGCATCTCGGTTACCGACAGCAGCCTTTGTTTTAAAAATCACTTCTTCAATCTGGATGCTACCGGAACCATAGGGAAAAGCAACAGCGTATCTTCAAGAAGATGGACCTTCTCAGATGGCACATCGGCCACAACCAAAACTGTAACTAAAAAGACTTTCTCTTTCTGGGGGCTTTACACAGCAAAACTGGTAGAAACATCGGATAAAGGCTGTAAGGATTCAACCAGCAGACCTTTGGTGGTATTTGTATCACCTGAAGCGCCTTTTAATGTAAACGATACGGTACAGTGTTTCAAAGGCAATTCATTTTCTTTCACTCCTAAAAACACACTTTCAATCCCGGGTGTAAATGTGAAATTTGATTGGGATTTCGGTGATCTTACCTCATCAACCATTGAAAAGCCTGTCATTTCTTATGCCGATACAGGTTCTTATTTGGTTCGATATATCATATCAACCAACCAAGGGTGTGCTGATACCGCCAGAAGAAGAATGAGGGTTCAACCCACGCCCAAAGCTTCGTTTACCGCAACACCTGACAGCATTTGTCTGGGTAAAACCAAGATTGATTTTACCAACACTACAGCTTTAACAGGCGCATTCAACAGCAATTGGACTCTGGGAGACGGAACCAAAGCTACCACCCGCAATGTTTCTCAAAAGGATTACACCGCTGCAGGCAACTACACAGTGAAACTATTGGTGACAACTACCTTTGGTTGTAAGGATAGCACAACAAAGACGGTGAGAATTTTCCCAATTCCACAGGCCAACCTCACCATTAACGATGATATTCAATGTTTAAATGGCAATAGTTTCATATTTACCGATGCTACGACAACAAACGGTGCTACAGGCATTAGTTATAACTGGACCTTAACCCCCGGCACTTCAACTGCCGGCAAAGTGCTGCCAGCGATTACTTTACCTGATACAGGCAATTACAACATGAAACTTGATGTAATTTCCGACAAAGGATGCGGAAGCAGTTTCAATAAATCGGTGTATGTAGCAGAAAATCCCGTTGTAAGCACAACCGGAGATCCCGACGCCTGTGCGGGAGAAATGGTTTCATTTGGCAGTACAGTAAGTCTGAATAATGGCACTATTTCGTCATACAGCTGGAATTTTGGTGATGGCACAACATCAACCAACCCCAATCCAAGTAAAACCTACAATACTGCAGGAAACTACAATGCAGTGCTGACGGTAACTTCAAGTAATGGCTGCACCGGAACATCAACAGGTTCTGCTATCACCATTTTTGCAAAACCGATTGCTTCCTTCTCATCAGAATATCTGTTGTCAAGAGGTATGGAAACGGATTGGAAGTTCCTGTTCACGGGCAGTAACTCGGTTTCTTGGAACTGGTTGTTTGAAGATGGTCAAACCGACAATGGTGCAGGACCTATTTTAAAAACCTTCAACGATACCGGCAACTTTAAGGTAAAACTGATTGCGGTGAGTCCTGATTTCTGCGTTGACAGTGTAACAAGGAATATTTTCCTCAAGCCGGAGTTGTTGTTCTGGTTGCCTACTTCCTTCAGCCCGAATAACGACGGACTGAACGAAACTTTCGGGCCTAACATGACCTTTGGATTGTCTAAATACAATATGAAGATTTTTGATCGCTGGGGTGGACAGATTTACAACACCAACGATCCTACCAAGGGCTGGAATGGTAAAGATCTAAAAGGCGATGAATTACCCGAAGGTGTATATGCTTACACCATTTCGTTCAGGTACATTGACGGTAAGTTGTTTGTTTACCGCGGAACTGTAACCATTGTCAGATAATTGAAAACAGTTTATTTAAGCAATAAAAAAGCCCCGGAAACGGGGCTTTTCTTTTGTATGATTGAGGGAGAAATTATCCCAAGTATGATTTTAAAATTTTACTCTTGCTGCTTTTTCTCAGGCGACGAAGGGCTTTTTCTTTGATTTGTCTTACCCTTTCGCGGGTTAGTCCTACCTTTTCTGAAATGTCTTCCAGCGTGTGGGCAGGATTGCCATCCAGTCCGAAATAGTATTTCAGTACATCTCTTTCTTTGTCGCTGAGTGTGCTGATAACCCTGTTGATTTCGTTTTGCAACGATTCATTGATCAAGGGCATATCAGGATTGGGTTCATCGTTCTGGTCGAGAACACCCAGCAGGGTATTGTCTTCTCCTTCTGCCAAAGGTGCATCAATGCTAAGGTGACGACCGCTACTGCGAAGTGCGTTTTCAACTTCAGTAAGCGGAATTTGCAAGTGTTCAGCAATTTCTTCGGGAGTGGGTTCTCTTTCGAGTTCCTGTTCAAGGCGGGCTGAAGCTTGTGTGATACGACCAAGGCTGCCCACTTTGTTGAGAGGAAGACGGACAATACGGCTCTGATCAGCCAGGGCCTGAAGTATGCTTTGGCGAATCCACCAAACCGCATAGGAGATGAATTTAAAACCACGGGTTTCATCGAAGCGCCTTGCTGCTTTAATCAATCCCATGTTTCCTTCGTTGATTAAATCTCCGAGGGTAAGACCCTGGTTTTGATACTGCTTGCTTACAGAAACCACGAAGCGGAGGTTGGCATTAACCAATTTCTCCAAAGCTGCCTGATCTCCCTCTCTGATGCGACGCGCCAGCTCCACCTCTTCCTGGGCATCGATCATGGGTACTTTTGAAATTTCGTTGAGGTACTTGTCTAGTGACTTGTTTTCTCTGTTTGTAAATTGTTTTGAAATTTTTAGTTGTCTCATCTACCTATTGACTCCTGAATATAAATTGCCTTGCAAATATACAATCAAATAAAGATTTTGGTTTGATTTTTAACAGATTAGTCGTTGTGTAAGCCTGAAATTACGACAAAATTTGAAATAATGCGAAAGCAGAGAGCCAGGCAATGCCCAAATACAAGAAGAATTGAACAAGAGGCCATTTCCAGCCGTTGGTTTCTCGTTTCATCACCGCCAGGGTGCTCATGCATTGCAAGGCAAAAGCGTAAAATGCCATTAAACTGATTGCGTATGCCGTTCCGTAAAGTGGTTTGCCTGTTTCAGCATCCTTCGCTTTCAGCATGGTAGCTCGAATTCCGGCTTCGTCACCATCGGGACTTCTGAAAAGCGTACTCATGGTTCCAACAAAAACCTCTCTTGCCGCAAATGATGTAATCAATGCAATTCCGGTTTTCCAGTCATAACCCAAAGGCTGAATGGCGGGTTCAATGAATTTGCCGAGATGCCCGGCATAGCTGGCTTCCAGTCTTGCCTCGGCTAAATCGATTTTTCTGTCAACTTTGGTATATAAACCTTCAGGAAGGTTACTCGTTGTTCTGTAAACTTCAGTCTCAGCCATTTCCATGGCATTGCCCGGGCCGTGGCTGCTTAACCACCAAAGCACAAGAGAAATAACAACAATAATTTTTCCGGCAGAAGTGACAAAGCTTGCCGATTTCTGCCACATCTGCAGCCCCACATTTTGAAACCGGGGCCATTGATAAGCTGGCATTTCCAAAATAAATTCCGATTGATTCTTGTCTTTTGAGAGGGCGTTCAACAGCAAAGCGACAGGAATGGCTACCAAAATGCCGGCGAAATAAGCACCTGTCATAATTAAGCTCCGCAAATCAAATGGTCCCAATCCCTGGTCGGCAGGAATGGCCAATGTTACCAATAAACTGTAAACAGGTAAGCGGGCACTGCAACTCATTAACGGTATTATAAACATGGTAATAACCCGTTCCCGATAACTTCTGATTGTTCTGGTAGCCATAATGCTCGGAATGGCGCAGGCAAAACCGCCCAGTAATGGAATCACAGACCTGCCGTTTAAACCAATGCGACGCATCAATTTATCAGAGATGAAGCTGGCCCTGACCATGTATCCGCTGTCTTCAAGCAACCCGATAAAGAAGAACAAAATGGCAATTTGCGGAACAAAGGTGATGACACCTCCAATTCCGGGTATCAGACCTTCGGTAATTAAACTGTTCAACTGACCATCGGGTAGAACCTGATTTAGCTGATCAGCAAAATAAATAAAGCCATTTTCAAGCCAGGTCATTGGATATTCGGCCAGGGTGAAAACACCTTGAAACAAGGTGAGCATGATGAAGGCGAACAAGAATAAACCCCAAATTTTATGTGTGAATAATTTGTCTAGCTGTGAAGTGAGACTTTTTGCCAAGCCCAAATCGCGGGCAACGCATTCCTGTACAACTTTATCAATTTTGGAATATCGATGCAGCGTTTCTGTTGAAATTTGCCTTAGGCTGCCACTTTTGTAGAAGGAAAACAATTTATCACCGGCATTTTCAGGGAAAATGGTGAAGGTGGGCAACACAGCTTTTTGATGAAGATCCTGCAATAATGACAATCCTTCTCCTGTTCTGGGGTTGATTGTTACCAATGGTATTCCCAACTCTTGTGATAATCTAGTGCTGTCGACCTTTATTTTTCTTCTGTCGGCGGTGTCATTCATGGTAATGATTCCCGCACAGGGTATTCCCAATTCAGCAAATTGCGAAAACAGCAGTAAGTTTCGCCGAATATTGGAAGCATCGAATAAAAAGAAAACCAAATCAGGCCTTTGTTGATTGTCAATGCCCAACAGACTCTTAATAACCACTTTCTCATCTGCCGCTTTGGAGTAAAGGCTGTAAATGCCGGGAAGATCTTCAAGCGTGCAAGTTTGTCCGTCAAGAGTTAATCTTCCGGTTTTTTTGTCAACTGTGGTGCCGGGCAGATTGCTGGTTTTTTGGCGCAAGCCGGTAAGCCGGTTGAACAGCGTAGATTTACCACAGTTCGGATTTCCCAGAAGTGCAATATGCAATTTGGGTTCAGGCATTTTTTTCCAGTTTCTTAACCCGAATACAGGTGGCTTCACTTTTTCTTAATGCCAAAATGTAGCCGTCAATATCAAAGGCAATGGGATCTCCGGAAGGCGCACGGTAAAGTAATTCAATCGTAGTTCCGGGAACGCAACCCATTTCGGCAAGCCGCTGATTGAACTGAGATTCAGGTAAATCTTCAATTACAGCTTTTTTTCCCGGGGTTAATTCTGAAGCGTTCAACAAGGTTGCAAATTTACTCACTCAGTGCGCAAATTGCGGCAGGTCGTTTGAAAACCTGTAATTGCCCGTTCAGTTATTATGCTCACTGCCTGGCAGCATTCGATATTTCTTTAAATAGATTCTTCAGTTCTTTATAATGAGGGGTCACATCATTCGGATCGTCGTTCAAATAATTTTCAAGCAAATTATTGCAGTGCACGGCAAGGCATTTCAGCGCTACTTTGTTGCTTTTGATTTGCTGAAATAACCTGTTAACTGCATAAACGGCCTCGCTATGGTCAGACTTGGAACTTGCGAAAACTTTGCTGTACAGCCAGCTTAGGGTGAGTTTGGAAAACACAAGTGAGCCGCCGGGTTGATTCAAACTTAGGGTGATGAGTTTAATCTGGTTATCGGTTCCTGTGTCGGCTTTCAAAATGTATTTGTACCAGGCCGTTCTCACCGATATTTCGGGCTCTATGATTCCTTTTTCCCTGGCATAATTCAGATAGGATTCGTTTTCGGCGGGCAGATAGGTGATGGCCAAAGTTGAAAGTGCGGCGCTTGAATCGTTGGTGTAACGAAACCATTCAGAAGATGTATAGTCGCTTTTGGAATATGAATTAAAAATGTTGTTGAGCATATTCAATGCCGTCATGCGATTTGAGGATTCAATCGCAGTGTTGTTTAGAACAGAATTCAGAATCTGCTTGTACTCATCCAAGCCCAGCGTGTCTTCTTTATACCAGTCCTCGGATTGTGAAATCAGTTCATTCACCGTAGGGTTGTGCGTTTCCGTTTTAAGCCATTCGTTGTAGAAAGGTTTTAGCAGTTGTCGGTGCCTTTCATTTGATGAATACTCTTCAAGAGAAAGCAGCAGAGAGTGTTTCAAACCTTTGTCGGTAGTTGCTTTGATGGCTGAAATAAGGCTATTGATGGTGTTGAATTCTTCTTCGTAGCGGTAAAGTTCATTCTCGTAGGATTGATTTCCATCCCAAGTATAAAAACCGCTGTAATTGATTGTTCCGAGTAAGGAATTTTCCGAATCGAAGATGTACCAGTCGGGTTTGACTTTTGAATCGAAATTGAATAAGCTGTTCGCTTGGTCGACGATAAAACTTTTTTCAAAAACCTTTCCGTTTACGGCATATTTAATTTTAACCGGCAATCGATAGATGATGTTGTTGCTCTGTTCCTGATCGATACTCAGATACCAACCTGAGTCAAGAACGGTAGGGGATGGAGAAACTTTTATAACCGGATAGCCGGCAGTGTTATACCACTGATTAAAAAACCAGTTATAATCCTGCCCAGTTACCTGTTCAAAGGCCATTCGGAGTTGCGCTACCTCTGCACTTTTATACGCGTTGGAAGTGAGGTACAGGTTGATGGCCGCCCTGAAAGCATCATCGCCAACAACTTTTCTGAGCATGTGCAATATGGCAGCTCCTTTTTGGTATGAAATGCCATCAAATACCTCAGTTGGGTGGTTGTAATGATGCCGGATGAGGGTTTTGCCGGGTGAATATTTCTCACTAAAAAGGGCATAGTCTCTGAATTCGGCCAGCAATTCATCTGCCTTGTCTTTGCCATAGAGATGCTCTGCCCACAGGTATTCACCATAAGTGGCGAAGCTTTCATTTAAAGTAATATTGCTCCAGCTTTCGGCTGTTACCAAATCGCCAAACCACTGATGAAATAATTCGTGG
Source organism: Flavobacteriales bacterium (assembly GCA_947459165.1). Taxonomy (GTDB): domain Bacteria; phylum Bacteroidota; class Bacteroidia; order NS11-12g; family UBA955; genus RGEC01. The sequence goes on along the minus strand of CANHCW010000034.1, from coordinate 1,660 downwards.
CTGATGTAATCTTCGAATGTTCGGTCTATGTGCTGACGGGGCGTGTGCTGCAATTGCTCCATGTGAACGGTGGCAGAAGTGTTTTCCATGGCTCCGCTGACAAAGTTTCTCACCACTACCTGACTGTATTTTTCCCAGGGGAATGGAACACCGGTATAATTGCTGAAGAATTCGATCATTTGAGGTGTTTTGCCAAAAATGAGCTTTGCAAAGGGCTCGTAAGGTTTTTCGAGCAGGTAGCTCACTTCTTTTCCGTTCCATTTGTCTTTTACAATTGCCCAGTTGCCCACAGCCATCATAAACAGGTATGGAGCATGTGGTAGTTTCTGCTCCCAAACATCGGTTCTGCTGCCGTCGGCATTTTTGGTTGAAGCTGTTTTAAGTCCGTTGCTGAGTGTGACCATGGAATCAGGCACAGTCATGGCAATAACCTGGGTTGATTTTTGGTTAGGCGCATCAATAGTAGGAAACCACCGGCTGCTGCTCTCGGTTTCACCCTGAGTCCATATTTGGCGTGGAAGGTTGGGGTCTGCCAGGTCGTGGTTAATGAAGTACAGGCCGCGGTCTTCTTCAATGGCATCGAGTCCTTCCTGAACCTGGGCGCTGTAAGTATTGGTGCTGTACACAATTTCCAGGTTGATTTCGGTGGGTTGGGCTCCGTTAATTCTGTTTTTTGTTTCAGGCAAATGAACAATCAACTTCATGGAATCCCGGTAGTCGAAATTTAATTTTTGGGATTTTCCTGGCTCCAGCAAGGTTATGCTTTCAATATCGAGGTGTTTGGCATCGAGTACCACGGAATCGGTGGGGTAAAACCTCAGTGTAAGAGTGATTTTGGCCGTTCCATACAACTTGCGGACATCGAAATTGAAGCGCACCTTCAAATCTGTGTGTTTTAAATCCCACAAACTGGCGTGGCTGGGTTGGTAAGGTGGCTCATTTCTTTTAGAATCTGTATCTGAATTCCATGCAGCGCTGCTACTATCACCCCATTTCCAACCGTATTCACCGCCTGGTTCATCTTTGACGGTTTGTTTGCATGTGGCTGAAAGCAGTGTGCAAAAAATAGCGGCATATATCAGTTTTCTCATGTTCATTTAGTGTGCGAATTGAAAATTTCCCAGGCTTTTTCGGCCTGTTGACTAAGCATGGTTTTGCCGTTGAATGTCACGGCGCCCCTTTTCTTACATTCCTTCATCAGCAATGTTTCTTCGGGGTTGTAAATTAAATCGATCAGGGTGTGTTCACTGCCGATATGCTCAAGAGGAAGCAGCGGTATTTTGTCAATTTCCGGGTGCATTCCCGCAGGAGTGGTGTTTACAATAAATTTGTATTTATTTATTTTTTCTTTTGTTATTTCAGAATAAGATATGCAATTTTCTTTTTTATTTCTGGAAACAACAAGGTGCGCGATGTTACATTTTTTTAAAACATATTCAACCGCTTTTGCGGCTCCGCCACTGCCGAGTATCAGCACTCCTTCAGGCAAGGGTTTTTTGCCGATTGCCTGCATCAGCAGTGATTCAAACCCAAATACATCGGTGTTGTAACCACAAAGCGAAATTGTTCTTCCCCTTTCGATGCGAATGGTGTTCACCGCCCCAATTTTTTGGGCTTCGTCCGAGATCCAATTCAACAGTGGAATGACATTCAGTTTGTG
>CANHCW010000033.1 GCA_947459165.1 Flavobacteriales bacterium | reverse complement strand
TGGGTTCTTATCTGGCTTCTGCAGCAGGCAGTAAAATGGTTTTGCCCGGGCTGTTCGAAACAGATGTTGAGTTTTTAGAGAAAGAAATTGACCGAATGACAGCAGTATTGCCTGAATTACGCAATTTTGTTTTGCCCGGTGCTTCGGCCAACGGAGCCCATGCCCATATTGCCCGTTGCGTTTGCAGGCGTGCTGAAAGACTGGTGGTTTTTTTGGCAGACAATGAAGAGATTGAGCCCTTGATTTTGATTTATCTGAACCGCCTCAGTGATTATCTTTTCACACTTGCCCGCTTTTTGGATATGGCGCACGGTGGTAAGGAAATTGTTTGGAAACCCCGTTCCTGAAAACATAAAAAAACCCGCCGAAGCGGGTTAGGAAAGAAAGCCTGTTTCCAGGTTAGAATGTATAAGCGTAACCGATGGTTACTGTGCTGCCATTAGTGAATTTAAACAGTGTATTGTCGCTGCCGGCATTGTATTTCCCATCTTTGTTCAAATCCTGGTAGAAAGCAGAATTCTGGCGGAGGAAGTCTCCAATGGTTACTTTCAGGTTGCCAAAGCGTTTAAAGTTTCTTCCTATCTGAAAGTCGAGAACGCCCCTTCCGAATTCATAAATGTCGCCGCCAAAAGGCTGAATTTTTTCATCAACACCAATGTAGGCGATGCGTGATCCCAGCTTATTGAAGTTTACACTGGCATTCCATCCTTTCGGATTTTCGTAGAAAAGCGATGCATTCACAACATAAGGGCTTTGTCCTTGAAGTGATCGACCCGGGGTTCCTGTTGACTGGGCTTTGAACTGCACACTGCTTTGGATGAGTGAGAAATTTCCGTAAAACGATAAGTATTTGAAAAAATGACGGGCGAACAATTGGCCTGCAAAATCAAGGCTTTTTCGAACTTCTAACTCAATACCGCGAATGGCAGCACTCTTTTCGTTCTGGTAACTGAAGGTGCGAATGGCGGGCTGCGTGGTTTCCAGCGAAAATTCAATGGGATTGATAATGCGTTTGAAGAACGCACCAATACTGAACATGTTCTCGCGGGTGCCGAAAATTTCATACCGTAAATCGAAATTGTGCAGAATGGCGCGTTTCAGCGAGGTATTTCCAAGTATTTCCGAATTAAGGTTGAAGTTGTAAAAGCTGAACGGTGCCATTTCCCTCATCTCGGGTCGGTTAACTGTTTTGTAGTAAGCCATTCTGATTCCCGTGCGACCTGTGATGGGGGCAATTATGTTTAAACTTGGAAGCAGATCCAGCGTAATTCCTCCGTCCGCCAATCTTTTGCCCAAAGCCTCAAAATAGCTGTTGGTTAAAAACTGGTTGAACTGTTCAGCTCTCAAACCGTATATCAACTTCAGGTTCTGTGGCTTGTTATTGCTTTTAAAAAGGGTGTAGAAATGTTCGGCCATGAGGTAGGCTGCATGTAAACTGCTGTGCCCATTGTACTCATCGGCATCTACAGAGGTTTTTTCTATCAGATATACACCCCCGGGATTGATGTTTGAAGCACCCAGATCCTGATTAGGCAAATTTTTGGTAAGAACGGTTTTGCCTACTGGTCCGTAAACAAATTCACGACTTTTGAAAGTGCGGTTGCGAACCTGCCTGAATACACCATATTTGAAGTTTGAATTCAAATTACCTGATTGAAAACTGTGCTGCATATCGGCGCTTGCACTGAGGGTGTTCTCGTTCAGGTTTGAGAAGAAGCGACCCGATCCTGCATTGAAGAAATCGTTCAGCACCAAATAGCGGTCTTGCTCAATGAGAGCATATTGTGCGATGCGAAAATCAGGAACTTCGCGGTGCGTATTGCCATAATTGATCAACCAGGTCAAAGTAGTCTGTTTTTTCCCGAATACATGGGTTCCGTTTGCCTGTGTACTCGCCAATCTGTTGAAATTAACCAGATTGCTGTAGCCTTCACTTCCTACTCCGTCATCAACATTGGCTACCCCTCCACGAAGGGTAGAAGAAGCTTCGTAGTTGAGGGTATACAGATTTTTAATGTCAATACGGTTTTTGTTGTTGAGTTTGAAACTCAGGTTCATGATGCCGCCATTCTGCACATTGCTGCTGAGCAAGCGGTCTTCAAAAATGCTCAAAGCACGATTGTCGCTGAGGTCAAATCGTGATACATTGGCGTCGCTGTATTTTTGGGTTACCGAGTAGTTTAAACTCACTAGCAAACCAATTTCTCTTTGTTTTTTTAATTTGAAAGGCACACCAATTGAATAGCTCAAACGGGGCGTAAGCATAGGAGCACTGCGGGTTAAAGCCCAGTCATTGTTGAATTTTTGACTTTCAGTGGCATTTTTTTCAGCCGGGTTGCTCACAAGTAACTCACCATCGAGTTTGGGCAGTTTTCTGTTAGCACCGGGAATTCCGAAATATTCTGAAGAAGAGGAAGCGAATTGATCAATAGGGCGAAAAGTAGTAATGCTGTTGTACTGTAAACCAAAGTTGAAATTTTGTGTGAGTTTGTCTGGAATGCTCTTGGTATTGATGCGAATAATGCCACCACCGAAATCTCCTGTTAAATCTGGCGTACCACTTTTAATTACCACAATATTATCCAGCAAACTTGCAGGGATGATATCGAATGAGAAGGCCTTTCTGTCTGTTTCCGTACTGGGCAGGGGAGCTCCGTTCAGGTAACCGGCGTTGTAACGGTCGAACATGCCACGGATATTGGCAAACTTACCTTCCATGATGGTAGCCCCCGGGATGCGTTTCATGGCATCGGCGGTGGTTCTGATGGTGGTTCTTTTGAAATCTTCTGCTGAAATGGCCTCTACCAACTGCACCGAAAGTTGTTTGGTTTTAATGGCTGCAGCAACCGTATTTTCTTTCAGTTTTCTTTTGGTTGTGATGTTGGTTACATCCATGCCTTTTGCAGTGTACAAAGTAGGGTTAAAGAAAGTCTCTTCATTTACCTTGATTCGGACGGAATCGGAATATTCCGCAAATTGGCGGCTGTCAACAACAATTAGGTATGATCCGGGTTTCAAAGTCATCTTGAAGTTGCCTTCTACATCGGAAACAACTGTATCTCTCCCGTTTTGAACATACACCTTTGCTTCGGTTACAACCCTGCCGTTTTCCGAAGTGATTTTGCCTGAGAGGGTACCTGTTTGTGAAGCCGCAGGAAACACTGCTGTAAACATTCCCAGGGCTATGAGTAATCTTTGCATAAACTGACTTTCTTTCAACCACAAAACAACTTGCAAGGCGTTACCTCAATGTTACTTGCAGTTTAAGATTGCTTTACTTATGATAAACCTAAAATTAATATTAGGTTAATATTGGGCCGCTTAGTTGAGCCCTGCTGCCAGTTCTGAAAAAATCGTTTTTGCAGATTTTCCCTCGTACACAACACTGTAAACAGCTGAAATAATAGGTGTGCTTATTTTGAGTTCTGAAGCGAGTGCATGAATGCTTTCAGTAGCATAATACCCTTCTGCAATCATGTTCATTTCAAGTTGTGCACTTTTTACGCTGTACCCTTTTCCCAGCATGTTGCCAAAGGTTCGGTTGCGGCTGAATTGGCTGTAACATGTTACGAGTAAATCACCCAAATAGGCCGCATTTTTTACATCGCGGTGGGTTTCGTGCAGCGCATCCAAAAAAGTTTCCATTTCACGAATGGCCGCACCGGTGTACACAGCCTGAAAATTGTCGCCGTAACCCAGTCCGTGGGCAATACCGGCACCAATCGCGTAAATGTTCTTCAGCACTGCTGCATATTCGGCCCCGTATAAATCGGCATTGGTGGTGGTATTGATGTAGCGACAACGAATCAGTGTTTCAATCTTTTTGGCCAGATCTTCACTTTCGGCGGCAATGGTTAAATAACTCAGCTTTTCAAGCGCCACCTCTTCAGCGTGGCATGGACCGCTAATTAACCCAATTTGAGTACTGGGAATGTGATGTTGTTTTTCAAGATAACGGGCAATTACCTGCCTGCTTTCCGGATCCACGCCTTTGATTGCAGATACATAGACCTTGTCTGCCGGAAGTTCAACAGAACCCAGTGTTTTATGTAAAAATGCAGAAGGTACAGCGAGTATGAGCAGGTCACTGACACGAATGATTTCCGACAATTCAGCAACCAATTCAACTTTCGCAGTGTCAATTTCAACCGATGAAAGGTAGCGTGGGTTTCTGCCGAATTTTTTAATGTAATCAAGCGATTCCTGAGAACGAATCCACCAGCGCAGGTTAATTCCGTCCTGTTCAGATACAATTTTGACCAGGGCTGTTGCCCAGCTTCCACTGCCAATTACCCCAATGTTTGTAAATGCCCGAGTCATCTTCGGGCACAAAAGTAAGGCCTTTTGGTATTTTGGGCTTATGAACCCAGAATCTGGCCGGCGTGTTTGGCCGTATCCACTTTGTCAATGATTTCAGCAATGTTGCCTTTTTCATCAATTACAAAGGTGGTTCTCGCAATGCCCATGTATTTTCTGCCGTACATGCTTTTTTCAACCCAAACCCCGTAATCGGTGGCGATTTTGTTGTCGGTGTCGGCCAGTAAATCAAAAGGCAATTCGTATTTGGCTATGAATTTCTGGTGCTTTTTTTCGTTGTCGGGGCTTACGCCTACTGTCGCATATCCCTGTTTTAACAATTCATTATAATTGTCTCTCAAACTGCAGGCTTCAGCAGTGCAACCCGGGGTGTCGTCTTTTGGATAAAAATAGAGAACGAGTTTTTTGCCTTCAAAATCTTTTAAAGTGCGAATGCTGCCGTTCTGGTCGGGTGCACTGATTGCAGGTGCTTTGTCTCCGGGTTTAAGATTCATGGTCGTGGAATTTACAATAAAACAAAAATAAACTGCAAAAGGTTTTCAGCAATGTAAGCGCATTGGCCTTATTTCTTTCCAACCCGAACCTTGCACAACCTGCTTCTTACAAATGCGATTTTTCTTTCTAATTCCTTGCGGTCAGCCGTCATGTTTAAGCGCTTTTCAAACAATGGCTGCATCAAAATTCTCCAGCTTAGATAATGAAAGACAGTCAGGTAGATTACCGTTTCCATTTTGGGTGGCATGTGAAAAAATACAAAATAAGCAGGGAGGAACAGACTCAGATAAAAATAGGGCTCATTCATACAGAGCAAACGCCCCAAATGGAGAAAAATAAGGTTAATTCGGTGTTTCATGATATTGCAAGGCTATGGTGCCTATTAAATCATGAACGCAGCCTGAATATTATTTATTTTACAGGAAGTAAAACTGATTACAGTTTTTGAATCACGAATTCGGTCATCCTTCGGTACAGGTGATATTGTGCCGCCCTGTCACCAATGCCATGGTTGCGGTTTGGATAAACTTCCGAATCGTATTTAACCCCGGCCTGTATCATGGCATTCATCATTTCTGCTGAATTCTGCCAGTGGACATTGTCGTCGCCTGTGCCGTGTATAAGCAGGTAATTGCCCTTGATGTTTTTTACAAAGTTGATAGGGGAGTTGTCGTCGTAACCCTTTGGATTGTCAGCGGGTTTGCGCAGAAATCTTTCAGTGTAAATATTGTCATAGTAGCGCCAGTTGGTTACAGGTGCCACAGCCACCGCTGTTTTAAACAAATCGGGGGTTTTGGTAATGCACAAACTGCTCATGTACCCGCCAAAACTCCAGCCCCAAATACCAATTCGTTTGGCATCCACAAACTTTTGCGAGGCCAGCCACCTTGCCGCTGACGCCTGATCGGCGTGTTCCAGTTTGCCAAGATTGAGGTAAGTACACTTTTTGAATTGTTCCCCTCTGTTGCCGGTCCCCCTGCCATCTACACTCACCACTATGTAACCCAATTGAGAGAGGTATTGATGGTAAAGGTAATTTCTGCCACCCCATGAATTTCGAACAGTGTTCACCCCGGGACCGCCATAAACAAACATCAGCACCGGGTATTTTTTGCCTTTTTTGAAGTTGTAGGGTTTAATCATCCAGTAATTCAATTGAATGCCACTGTCGGTTGTCATGGTGCCGAAAGAAGTAGATCCGAAGCGATACTTGCCAATGTTGTCAAGGGCCGCCTGATTTGTTTCCAGGTTTCTGGAAAAACTGCCGTCGGTTTTATTGAGTGTATAACTTGGCGGTTGCCCGAAACTGCTGTGAACATCCATGTAATATTTGTTGCCAAAGCTGAAGTTCACTGTGTGGTGACCAGATTCGGAGCTCAGCCGTTTTTTGCTGTTTCCTTCAAAGTTTATAATGTAAAGGTGATCCTCGGTGGGAGAAACTTCACTGGAGGTGTAATAAATCAGACCGGCATCTTCGTCCACCTCCTGCAAACCGATCACATCAAATTGCCCCGAAGTAAGTTGCACTGTCTTGTACTCAAAACGAACCAAACCCGGCACGAAATGGTATATATGGTTGTAGCCGTCTCTCTCTGAGGTGGTTATAAATCCGGCTTTTTTTGCCAGAAAGCGTAAGTTGTCGTGAATATCAATGTAGGTACTGCTTTTTTCTTCCAAAACGAGGTGAATGGAACCCGTGCCGGCTTCGGCAAACAGCAACTTCCATTCGTTTTGCATTCTGTTCAGCCACTGAATGCTGAGCATGCCGGGGACATTGCTCCATTGTATGCGTGGCAAATACTGATCGCCCTGTTGTATGTCTGCACGCACAGATTTGCCCGCCGACAGATTGTAAACGAACACATCGACCTTCGAATTGTCCTCGCCCGCTTTGGGGTATTTCCACTTTTCCTGAGCAGGGTATAAGCCCGAAAAAACATCCATGCTGAACTCTTTTACCCCGCTTTCATCAAAGCGGTAATAGGCCAGGTAATCGCCTTCCGGACTCCATTCAAAACCCCTGCTCATGCTGAATTCCTCTTCGTAAACCCAATCTACTGCACCATTGATGATTTTGTTTCTTTCTCCGTCTTTGGTTACAGCAATGGGCATTTCAGTTTGTATATCGAAAATGTACAGGTTGTTGTCGCGTACATAAGCCAGTTTTTTATTGTCTGGACTGATTTGAGGATACATCACTTTTCCATCCAAGATGGTTGTGGTAATGCCCGACGACAATTGGGTGTATGCAACATTGGACTTAGTGCTGTGCCTGTAAATCGATTCGGTTTCCCAGGTCCAAACAATGACAGATTCATCGGCGCTGAAATTGTAATCATCGGGAGTGAACTCAATTTTAAGTTTTTCACTGTTGAGAATCACTCCAACACTGTCGCCGGTGCTGAGTTTTTTCTTCACTATATACCAGCCGCTGTTTCCGCCTTTCAATTCGGTGTAGTGTTCACCGTCCTTCATTCCCTTAAAGCCCCATACTCCGCTGGTTCTGAAAGTTCCTTTTTTGAAGGCATCTTCCAGCGTAAATAACTTTTTCTGCTGCCCGTTCACATAGCAGGCAAAAGCACCAAGAACGATGAGTGCAACTCTATGAATCATGTTTCTGTTAATAAATGCGGTTTAGTTTTACCGGCGCGGGCTTTTTAATTACCACGGGCACCAGCTCGTAGGTAACCATGCTGTAGTCGAGCCCAAACCATCTGTCCGGGCTGGCCGCTGTTTTTCTAACCCAGTAATAGGCTTTCATCACCAGTGAGTCGAGCAGAGGCAATTCGTTTTCCTGACTGATTTCCTCTTCTATGATCACAAAGCGAAAATCGCCAAGTTGTTTTTTGTCGGAAAAGCCATGGTAGTATGGGTCCAGGTTGATTTCGTGGTTTTTCACCATATCTTCAATCACCAGACGCAGATAGTACGATATTTTTTGCTGAACCTTGAAACCAAGACGGAAGCGCACTTTAATGAGATCGTCTTTTTCGATAATGTTTACCTTGTACTCCATGGTATAAGGTTCATCTGTTACATCCACATTCACAAACCAGTAAAAATCGGCTCGTTTGGGTCGTTTCTGAAGAATGGAGTGCAGCACCACCGATTCCACCTCGTCGTCACTTTTTACTTTACTCAAATAAATAAGGTGCGTACAATATTTTGGAAGAGTGGTATCGCGACTCAGCGATTTTAACTGATGGCTTACCGTGTCGATTTTAACCTTGGTTACCATGCTCTTGCTGATTTTACCACCCCTGAAACAGGTAAACATCAAAGCCACCACGAGTGAAGCGATCATCACGGTAAAGAAACCGCCATGAAAGAACTTGGTGAGGTTGGCGAACAGAAAAGAGCTTTCAACAGTAAAAAACACCAGCATAATGCCCCATACCAAAATCATGTTCCAGCCCTTGTATTTCAGGTAATGCAGCAATAAAATGCTCGTCATCAGCATGGCAATGGTTATGGCTAAACCGTATGCCGCTTCCATTTTGGCTGATTCCTGGAAATAAAGTACCATTCCAATACAACCCACCAGCAATGCGGTGTTAATGGCCGGTATGTAAATCTGCCCCTTGATTTTACTGGGAAACTTCACCGTAAACTTAGGGAAAAGATGCAGGCGAATGCCTTCCGCCACCAGTGTAAACGAACCGCTGATTACCGCCTGACTGGCGATAATGGTTGCACAGGTGGCAATAATAATTCCAACCGGCAAAAACCAATCGGGCATCACACCAAAAAAGGGTCTTTTATCGCCTAAAAACTGCCCGTTCATGTTAAGTAGCCATGCTCCCTGTCCGAAATAGTTTGCCAGCAGGCAGGTTTTTACAAAAATCCAGCCGGCACGCACATTCTTCTTTCCACAGTGCCCCAAATCGCTGTACAGCGCCTCGGCTCCGGTAGTGCACAGAAATACCGCCCCCAACAAAACAAACGATTCTTTGCTGCTGCTTAAGAATTGAATCATATAGTATGGGTTAATGGCTTTTAATACAGTCGGGTTGTGCAGCAGCTGATTGATGCCAAGTACTGCCAACATGCAAAACCAGACCAGCATTACCGGCCCAAAGGCTCTGCCTACGACATGGGTCCCAGCTCTTTGAAACAGAAAAATACCTGTCAATATAACAATTACAATGGGCACGGTCTGAATGTCCGGATTAAGGTAACGCAATCCCTCAACCGCAGATGAAACTGAAATAGGTGGCGCAATGATTCCATCGGCCAATACCGCCGCACCGCCTACCATTGCGCCGATTAACAAATAAGGAAAACGCCTGCGCAACAGGGCGAAAAGCGAGAAAATACCCCCTTCACCTTTGTTGTCTGCCTGCAGTGTCAGAATAACATACTTCACCGTCGTTTGCAGTGTCAATGTCCAAAAAATGCAACTCAATGCCCCAAGCACCATGGTCTCATTTATGGCTTCTTTGCCAACAATGGCACTCATCACATACAGGGGCGAGGTGCCAATGTCGCCGTAAATAATACCCAAGGTTACCAGCAATCCTGCCGCTGTTACCCTGTTTAATCGAGAACTTTGCATTTTAATTGTGAGGGGCGAATTTACAGCGATGGAATGGCTTGCAAACAGATTTTGGGTATTATGTGAATAATCATTTTTTCAGTGTGAATAAAGTTGTAATATGCCCAAAATACCGCATTTGCGGCAGGTGAAAATCTTTTGGATAAGTAATGCATGCATAATGATGTGATTTCGTCTCTCCAAGTTCGACCTTTGCAGCACAAATCAATGGCTAACGCTTCAAAAAATCAGTCCAATACTCCATCAAGAAAAAAAGACAACATCAATATGGCGGCAAACGAAAATCTCATTTCAGGTTACTACGGTGAAAATGTATTTGGTACGGAAGCTCAAAAAAAATACCTGAGCAAAGAGGCCATCAAGGCCATCGCTGAGGCTAGAAAAGGCGGCAAACCCATTGATATACAATTGGCCAATGAGGTAGCTGAGGGCATGAAAGAGTGGGCATTGAGCAAATCTTGCACCCACTACACGCACTGGTTTCAGCCACTTCGCGGCACCACCGCCGAAAAACACGATAGTTTCTTTGAACCGGTTGGTGAGGATACCGGGGTAGAGAAATTCAGCGGAAAATCTCTCGTTCAGCAAGAGCCCGATGCATCCAGTTTCCCAAGTGGCGGATTGAGAAATACCTTCGAAGCCCGCGGCTACACCGCCTGGGATCCTTCCTCTCCAGCCTTCATCATGGAAAAAGCTGGAGTTAAAACCCTCTGCATTCCTACTATTTTTGTTTCCTATACCGGCGAAGCACTCGATTACAAAGCCCCGTTGTTAAAAGCTCTCGCCCTAACCAGAAAGGCAGCAACCGAGGTTTGCAAGTATTTCGACCCCAAGGTTTCTGATTGCGCAATCAGTTTGGGTATAGAGCAGGAATATTTTTTGGTTGACGCGGCCCACTTTCACCTCCGCCCCGACCTCATGCTCGCGGGCCGCACTTTAGTTGGCAGTTCCCCAGCCAAAGGTCAACAGCTCGAAGACCACTATTTTGGAAGCATTCCCAATAGAGTATTGGCGTTCATGTCAGACTTCGAGGAAACATCACACAAGCTGGGTATTCCGCTTCGCACCCGTCACAATGAGGTGGCGCCTGCACAATTTGAGTGCGCGCCACAGTACGAAGAAGCCAACCTTGCAGTCGATCACAACAGCTTGCTTATGGATGTGATGGAAAGCGTGGCCGACCGTCATGAATTTAAGGTGTTATTCCACGAAAAACCCTTCAAAGGCATCAACGGAAGCGGTAAACACAACAACTGGAGCATCATTACCAACACCGGTGTCAATCTGCTTTCGCCCGGCAACAGTCCCCTGGAAAACCTGCAGTTTTTAACCTTCTTCATCAACACCATCAAAGCGGTTTACGATCACGCCGATTTGCTTCGCGCCAGCATTGCCACTGCGGCCAACGATCACCGTTTGGGTGCCAACGAAGCTCCCCCCGCCATTGTATCTGTTTTTGTTGGCGATACCCTCGAGCAGGTTCTAAATCAGTTTGAAGGCGATAACAGCGGCAAGGCCAAAGCCAGCAAAGCCGGTAGCATCAAAATTCCCAACATTCCTGAAATTTTGCTCGACAACACCGACCGCAACAGAACTTCACCTTTCGCCTTTACCGGCAATAAGTTCGAGTTCAGGGCCGTGGGCAGCAGCGATAACTGCGCCAGTTCTATGACCGTTTTAAATACCATTGTAGGGCATCAGCTCAACAAATTCAAGGCAGAAGTTGATGAGCTTATAAAAGGCAAAAAACCAATGAAGACCGAAGAGGCCATCAAAACGGTGCTTCGCGGCTATTTAAAAGACAGCAAGAAAGTATTGTTTGGTGGCAATGGTTACAGCGATGAATGGGTAAAAGAGGCCAAGCGCCGTGGTTTAAACAATATCAAAAGCACACCCAAGGCACTGGAAGCATATCTTAGCAAGCCCAGTTTCGAGCTGTTTGTAAAAAATGGCATCTTCAGCCACAAAGAGCTGGAAGCCCGCACCGAAATTCGTTTCGAAAATTACATCCTCCGCTTGCAAATTGAGGGCAGGGTGATGAATGAAATGGTGGAAAACCACATCATTCCCGCCGCCATCAACTATCAAAAACGCCTTGCCGACAATGTGAAAACACTCCTCGATATTGGGCAGGCCAAATCTTCACTCAAGGCACAAACAGAAATCATCACCCGCATCAGCGAACTGGTAAACAAACTTTACGCTGCTAACAACGCCATGACGGCAGAACGGGCCAAAGCGAATAAAATTGATGATGCGCACAAAAGGGCTCTGGCCTATTGCGACAAGGTAAAGCCCCTGTTTGATGAGATTCGCGAATACAGCGACTCACTGGAATCAATTGTGGATGATCAGGAATGGCCATTCCCCAAGTACAGGGACCTCCTCAACGGTTGTCGTTAAACTTAATCTTTCCATAGTTTAACTGAAAGACCCCGGCATTTGCCGGGGTCTTTTCATTTTTTACCGTCTCTGGTCAACAATTTTACTACCAAAAAGGTAGCCGGAATGATGAGTACCACAGACGCAAATAATAACATGTAGGGATCTTCCATAGGCATTAATTATTTGGTTTGTATTACGAAATAAGTAAAAAAAACTGAAATACCAAATCTCTATAGTGTTAAATTTCATCGGGTTAGTCATTTTTTGGTCTGTTAATTATCCGTATGTCCCGTAAACACTCAATTTCATCGCTTGTTGCAATTTCACTCGGTTAAAATGTTGTGCAAAAGTTTATTAAGCTGATAATCATAACAGTAAAATCAAACAAATAATTCAATCAATTATCTTCGCAGCATCAATGAGTACCGAAATTGAAAAAGTAGAATGCCTGATTATCGGCAGCGGACCCGCCGGCTATACTGCGGCCATTTATGCGGCAAGAGCCGATATGAAACCTGTTGTTTATGAAGGGTTGCAACCCGGAGGCCAGCTCACCATCACCACCGATGTTGAGAATTATCCAGGCTACCCCAACGGCATTATGGGGCCTGAAATGATGGAGCTTTTCAAAAAGCAGGCCGTTCGTTTGGGCGCCGATGTCAGATTTGGCATGGTTACTTCCGTTGAATTTACCCAAGGCGGCCCCCAAAAGGTTACTGTTGACGACACCAAACAAATTGTGGCAGATTCTGTCATCATTTGCACAGGTGCCAGTGCCAAATGGCTCGGCCTTCCCAGTGAACAGCGTCTCAATGGAAGCGGTGTGAGTGCCTGCGCAGTCTGCGACGGTTTCTTTTACCGCAATACCGATGTGGCCATCGTTGGAGCTGGTGACACCGCATGCGAAGAAGCCAGTTACCTCTCCAAAATTTGCTCAAAAGTGTACATGTTGGTTCGCCGCAGTGAATTCAGAGCCAGCAAAGCCATGCAGCACCGGGTGATGAATACCCCCAATATCGAAGTGCTGTTCAATACCGAAACCGACGAAATTCTGGGCGACATGACCGTAGAAGCCGTTCGGGTTAAAAACAATGTGACAGGAGAATTACGCGAAATTCCCGTTAATGGATTTTTCGTCGCCATAGGCCATACTCCCAACACCGATATTTTCAAACCTTATCTGCAACTCGACGATCAGGGTTACATCATCACCAAACCGGATAGCACCTACACCAACATTGAAGGTGTTTTCTGCGCCGGCGATGCCCAGGATAAAGTGTATCGTCAGGCAGTCACCGCAGCCGGAAGTGGATGCATGGCCGCCCTCGATGCCGAACGCTGGTTGTCGGCCCGCCACGCCGCTTCTTAAGCTTAACGGGCAATGAGACTGCTGTTTTTCACTTGCCTACTCCTCATTCAGGCCTCACTCAGGGCTCAAACAACCATTGTTCCCCTGCATCCCGATGGGGTGAAGACTGACGAACCATGCATCGCCATTCACCCCAACAATCCTTCCATTCAAATTCTGGGTTCTAACACTTCTTACTTTTTTGCCTCGCAAAACGGAGGGTTCAACTGGACTCCCATGAAAGTGGTTCCCAAAGAAGGGTTCTACGGCGATCCTGTCGTGCACATTACCCCAACCGGCGACTGGTACATGCTTCACCTCGCCCGAAATCCGAAACTGGAATGGCCCCAAACATTTGACCGCATCGTTTTTGAGAAAAGTTCTGATCAGGGATTGAACTGGAAAAGCACCGGCGTGGGGCACAATCCCGGCAAAATGCAGGACAAACCCTGGATTGCCGTCGACGAAGGGCGCAAAAGCCCCTACAAAGGTCGCATTTACATTTCATGGACTGAATTTGACCGCTATGGAAGCAACAAACCTGAAGATTCAAGCCGCATTCGCTTCGCCTGGAGTGAGAACGCAGGAGACAGTTTCAGCACTGTGGTGGTAAGCGATACCAGCGGCGATGCCCTTGACGGCGATAATACCCTGGAAGGCGCCACCTGCGCGGTGGGTCCAAAAGGGGAGTTGTATATGGTTTGGGCGGGTAAAGGCAAACTGTGGTTCGATAAAAGCTCCGACGGGGGCAAAACCTGGGGAACCGATGTGCCCATCGAAAATCAGGTAGGAGGGTGGAATAACGAAGACATTCCCGGCCTCATGCGAGCCAACAGCATGCCTTTTTTGTCCGCCGATAAATCCGGAATATTGTATTTGGTATTTGGCGACAAACGCAACGGCGATTACGATGTGTTCTTGAAAGTGAGCCAGAATGGAGGCAAAACCTGGACCCCCGCCATCAGGTTAAATACTGATAAAAAAGGAAACGGAATCGATCAGTACATGCCCGCCATCTGCGTGGACAAGGCAAAAAATAAACTGTATGCGCTGTGGTACGACCGCAGCAATTCCGAAAACAACATATTTACCGATGTGTACCTCTGTCCACTGGGTAAAGAAAAGCAAGGCAGTCCCTTCAGGGTAACCAATTCGCCGTTCTGTCCTCCGGGAAAAGAGGTGTTTTTCGGCGACTATATTTCAGTTGCTGCAGCGAAATCAGAGGTTAGGGCCGCTTTTGCCATTTACGACAGCGAAAAGCAAATTTCCACTGTCAACATTGCTTTGCTGAATGATAAAATTATCAGAAAGTATCACAATGCTGCCAAACCCGATTTTCTGGAAGCAGTTCGGATAGGCGATACCGCCCTCATTGGCATCCATTTTCGTTTAAACGGGGTAAAAAGCTGTACACTGGAAATCACCCGGGGTCGGCAGGTTTTTTATAGGCAATTGTTCGATCCGCTAGAAAAACCGGAGCAGGAAATCATGCTACCGTTAAGTCGTTTTAAATCGGGAGTGTACAAGGTAACCCTTTCGAACAAAGGCCGCAAAATTGAAAAAGACCTGTTCATCGAGGCGGATCGCCGCGATTGATGAATGCGGTTTGTAAAAAACTCAGTTGAATTGTAATGCCTTTTGCGCCCTTGCAATCAATTCATGCATCGGCACTGAACAATGTTCTTCCTTTTGCAATTGAAGGGCGTTTAAAAAGTATTTCCCCGCTTCAAAGGTGTTGGCATGTCTAAAATTCATGGCCTGCGCCGCACACAAGGCCTCAATGGCAACAACAGTCTGGGCATGTTCTGCCACCTGCAATGCTTTTATGCCCGCATTCGCCCCCATGCTCACATGGTCTTCCTGTCCATTGCTGCTTACAATGCTGTCAACACTGGCCGGTGTGCACAGTTGCTTGTTGCGGCTTACAATGCTGGCCGCTGTGTATTGGGCAATCATGTAACCGCTGTCTGTGCCGGCATTTGGCGCTAAAAAGGGCGGCAGCCCCCGCTGACCGCTAATCAGCAGGTATGTTCTGCGTTCGCTGATGGAAGCCAGTTCAGCCAAAGCCATTGCCGCATAGTCAAGCGTAAGGGCCAGGGGCTGACCGTGAAAATTGCCGCCACTGAGAATGCTTCCTTCTTCCGGAAACACATTGGGATTATCGGTTACGCTGTTCAGCTCTGTTTCCCAAACCGAAAAACAGTGCTGCAACGCATCTATGCTGGCGCCGTGAACCTGCGGAATACACCGAAAACTGTACGGATCCTGAACGGCCGGCCGGGGTTCCTTTTGCAGCTCACTTTGATTTAAAAGCTCAAGCATGGAGGCAGCGGACTGCTGTTGTCCATGGTGCGGTCTTATGCGGTGAAGTTCAGGCCGGTAAGGGTCGGTTCTGCACAACCAGGCATCGGCACTCAGGGCTGCTACTGCATGTATTTTATCAAGCAGTTTCATCGCCCTTTTGGCGATAAGCAAGGCATGGGTCAGCATAAACTGCGTGCCATTAATCAGGGCCAGCGCCTCTTTGGGTTCAAGTACCAGCGGTTCAAGTTCATGGATTTTCAGCACCTCGGCAGCATCCCTAATGCCCTTTTCCGGGTGCGAGAGTTTTCCCATTCCCAACAGGGGCAGGCACATTTCAGCCAATGGTGCCAGGTCGCCGCTTGCTCCCAGCGATCCCTGTTCATGTACCAACGGAGTGAGATTTTCGTTGTACATCCATATCATTCTATTCACCACGGTT
>CANHCW010000032.1 GCA_947459165.1 Flavobacteriales bacterium | reverse complement strand
AGGCGGTTACACGGAAGAATCAATGAAGCAATACAACCTTAGCAGAAACCGCAGCGATCTGAGAAGAAAACGCCGCAGCGACCGCATTGCAACTGTGGTTGGTGATTCTTTCCTGAATAAACTGGTCGATTTCGAATTGTAAACTCCGGTTTCGGTACCGGACTTTTGATCAGTTGCTCAATTTGGCTTTGAGGTATTGGCCGGTGTAACTCCGGTGTTCTTTAATCAAATCCTCGGGCAGTCCGGCAAACACCAATTCACCACCTTCGTCGCCTGCTTCAGGTCCCATATCAATTACCCAGTCTGCGCATTTAATTACATCCATGTTGTGTTCAATGCAAACTATGGTGTTCCCTTTGTCTATCAATGCATTAAAACTGTTCATCAGCTTTTTGATATCGTGAAAATGAAGTCCTGTTGTGGGTTCGTCGAAAATAAACAGTGTGCCCCCATCTTTGTGCGGATTGGCTTTGCTAAGAAAATAGGCCAGCTTTACTCTTTGCGCTTCCCCACCGCTTAGCGTGTTGCTCCCCTGCCCCAGTTTTACATAACCCAAACCCACATCCTGCAAGGGTTGCAATCTGTCTGAAATCGATTTTACATCGGAGAAAAACGATAAAGCATCATCAACAGTCAACTCAAGTACATCGAATATGTTTTTTTCTTTGTACTCAATCTCTAAAACTTCGTTTTTAAAACGCTTACCGCCGCAGGATTCGCAAGGCAATTTGATATCGGCCATAAACTGCATTTCGATGATGGTTTCGCCCTCACCCTGGCACTGTTCGCACCGCCCACCATCTACATTGAAAGAAAAATGGGTTGGCTTGAATCCTTTGAATTTACTCAACGGCTGGTTGGCAAAAAGTTCCCGAATGTCGTCATACGCTTTTACATAGGTAACCGGATTGCTTCGGCTGCTTTTACCAATTGGGTTTTGATCAACCATTTCAACCGCTTTGATTAAATTTTTCGAACCTTCGAGCTGTCTAAAAACACCTGTTTTGGTGGCGATATACTGCCCTATTTCCTTACTCAGCGCAGGGTAGAGAATTTGTTTAACAAGACTTGTTTTACCACTGCCACTTACACCCGTTACTACAGTGAAAACATGCAGCGGAAATTCAACATCTACAGACTGAAGATTGTTGGCTTCTGCACCACCAATGCGAAGGCTGTGTTTCCAGCTTCTTCTTCGTGACGGTACCGAAATTTCTTCTTTGCCTGACAGGTATTGACCTGTCAAGCTTTCTTCACACTCGGTTATTTTGGAAAAAGCCCCGCTGTAAACCAGGTTCCCTCCCTTACTTCCGGCTAAGGGCCCGATATCCATGAGGCAATCCGCGGCCTTCATCACATCTTCGTCGTGCTCAACTACAATCACCGTATTTCCTTCCTGTTGAAGTGCTTTTAAAACCCCGATCAGTCTCTCTGTATCGCGGCTGTGCAGGCCAATACTGGGCTCGTCTAAAATGTACATGCTGCCGGTAAGGTTGCTGCCCAAACTGGTGGCCAGATTGATTCGCTGACTTTCGCCGCCACTGAGAGAATTGCTCAACCGGTTCAGACATAAATAACCCAAACCCACATTCGCTAAAAAAGTCAGTCTGCTTTTGATTTCAGCCAAAATCCTTTTTCCAATTTCCTCATCTTGTTCGCTGAATTGTACCACATTAAAATAATGAAGGGCGTCATCCACATCCATCAACATCAATGTTTGAAGATTGAGTTTTTCCGGTATTCCTTCCTGCGGATTCAGCGCCAGAAGTTTAACATAACCGGCATCTTTTCTCAGTCTGGTACCTTCACATTCAGGACAAGTGGTTTTTCCCCTGTAGCGGGCGGCCAAAACGCGGTATTGGATTTTGTAACTCTTCTCTTCTACATAACGAAAGAAATCGGTAATTCCCGGTAACTTTTTATTGCCGTTCCAAAGCAAATTTCTCTGTTCTTTGCTCAGTTGTCTGTAGGGTTTGTGTATGGGGAAGCCCTCTCCTGCTGCCAGTCTGATAAATTCCTCTCGCCATTCTCCCAGGGTTTCGCCCTTCCAGGGAGCAACAGCCCCTTCATAAACACTTAAACTTTTATTGGGTATAACCAAATCTTCATCAATACCCAGCACACTGCCAAATCCCTCGCACCTTTTACAAGCACCGTAAGGATTGTTAAAGCTTAGGAAATCTCTGTCAGGAATTTCAAAAGTCATTCCGTCGAGTTCAAATCTGTTGGTGAACTCGGTCGCAGCGCCATCCTCCGTATGAATTACACAACTTCCCCGACCTTCCCAAAAGGCAATTTCAACGCTGTCTGAAAGTCTGCTTTCAAATTCTTCGTCGGCTGCATCATTTGTCAGTCTATCCACCACAAGAAAATAGTCTCCGGAGGGAATTTTACCGGTTTCTATCAGATTTTCGGCCTTAAAAACCTTGCCATCAACCATGATGCGGCTGAATCCATTTTGTTTAATCAGTTCAATGTCCTGTTTCTGGGGATGTTTGTTTTCCAAAGCAGCCAAAACCATAAAAGTAGAACCCTGCGCAAGGCTTTTACAAAATTCGAGCACATCGGCCGAATTGTGGCGCTTTACTTCTCTGCCGCTTACGGGTGAAAAGGTATGCCCCATTCTGCTGAACAGCAGTTTGAAATAATCATACAATTCAGTGCTGGTAGCCACCGTGCTTCGCGGATTGCGGGTATTTACCTTTTGTTCTATGGCTACGGCAGGACATAAACCCAGGATAAAATCCACTTCGGGCTTTTTCATTCTGCCCATGAATTGCCTGGCATAGCTGCTCAGTGATTCAACATACCGTCGCTGACCTTCAGCAAAAAGGGTATCAAATACCAAACTGCTTTTTCCCGATCCTGAAACACCGGTTACAACGGTAAAACCATTGTGTTTAAATTCGGCATCCACCCCTTTCAGGTTGTGTTGCCTGGCGTTTTTAACGAAAATAACCGGTGCTTTGCTCATTCCAGAAAATCAGACCTTCAAATTTCGTTGATTTAGCGCCGTTCCCAACCAAAATTGATTGAATATGATATCAATTATTCAATATTCTGAAAAATTGAGCCCAGCCCCTTCTTTTTTAGCCTGGAATACTCCTCTTTATTGAAACTGTAAAGTTTTGCCGGCCTGTGCGCTACATTTTCCTGTATTTCTTCAAGTGGAGTCAACAAATTAATTCCCATGATCTTTTTTCTAAAATTGGGTTTGTCAAACTTACTTCCCAATATCTGCTCGTATAGATTTTGAAGCTCGGCCAGTGTAAATTTTTCCGGCAACAATTCAAAGCCAACCGGCTCGGTCTGTACCTTTCTTTTTAGGGTTTTTATGGCTTCGGCCAAAATCTCATCGTGGTCAAACGCAAGTTCTTGGGCTTCAGAAATATTCACCCAGTCAACTGTTTCTGCCCAACCTGAAGCTATAGGAAGATAGTTTTCGCTTTTTACCAAAGAGAAATAACCCACCGAAACAACTCTGCCCGCAGGGTGGCGCACAACAGAACCAAAAGTCTGAAACTGTTCAAGAAAAATATTATCAATTCCGGTAAGGTGCTTCAGAATCCTCGTAGCCGAATCGTCAAGCGCTTCGTCTATACTCACCAAATCGCCCGGCAAAGCCAACCTGCCTTTAAATGGATCTGCACCCCTTTTAATCAAAAGAAGTTTCAGCTGACCATTTTGATAACCAAAAATAACGCAGTCTACAGAAAGTCCAAAATGAAAAAACTCTCGATACGGAATGTTGTTCTCCGAAAGAAAATAGTTCTCAGTCATGTATTACAAGCGAAAGTATTCAAACTTTCTAATTATGAGTTCCTGTTCTTTGCCATCGCTTGGGCCGGCTGATATCCAGGTATTTATCCAAAAATTAAAACGGGCATTTGTGTTATTACCGGGCTTGGGAATTACAATGGCAGCTGAAGATTGACCGTTTTCGGACTTGCTTCGTGCCGGATTGTTTTTGCCAAACTTCCAATACGCAAATTGCTGATTTGACTGGACTTTATCGCCCAAATACGATTTCCATACAATGGAATCTGGCGACCACAGAAATTCATGCGTTGTTACACCATTCATTTTACCGGTGGCATAATAGGGTCTGTTCATTCTTTCTGGATACAAAATACCAAAATTAATAGGTTGCACGCCATACTGCAAAGTCCCCGGATCTTGGGCATTGCCCCATTTTCCAATTTCAATATCTACCTCTGAGTTGGCTTCAGAAAAAAATGAATTGTCATCCCAGGTGAACAAACCCAATACCAAATTTTCAGGCAATTTGTCCATTTCTCCTTCAATTGTGAAAATGTACCTTCCATAACCCAGGCGATCTTTACCAATTAATTCGGTACTCATCCACTTGTTGTCTCTTTTCACAATTTTCATATGTAAATACCCCTTTGCATCAATGGTGATGTCATTTTCGTTTCCACTGAAAAAATTGGGCCCGGGGCCCCACATATTGTTTTCGTAGGATTTAACCACCCAGTCTCTTCCCGAAAAATGAACATTGGAACCATTTCTGTATGCCAGCTCATCTGTTACCACAGGTGGCGGAGGAGACTGTTTGCAGCCCCAGATAATGGAAATAAGGCAAAATGTCTGCAATACTTTTTTCATTCTAGTTAATATTGATTTCTGAGCTCAGATTTGAAATAGATACCTTAAATACACCAGGTTCAAATATCCACTTGCTGTTTCTATTCACAAAGCCCAGTTCATTTAAGTCGAGTTGGAAGTGTACCGTTTTTTTTGCGCCCGCACTGACTGATATTTTATCAAATGCCCTTAATCGCTTCACAGCAGGCGCAATGGAAGCTGTTATATCACTTACAAACAACAGCACGCTTTCTTTGGCATCCATGCTGCCCGTGTTTTCTATATCTACTGCTATTGAAAGAACTCGTTTCTTACCTGATTTCGATTCCGATATTTTCAAGTTGGAATACTTAATTTTGGAATATCCCAAACCGGCACCAAACTCCCATTGAGGTTGAAAAGCATTTAAACTAAAATCGTTTGCCAGCTGATCTGCATAGCGGTGATCGTATGTTAGCAATGAATTGGCAAATTTTGGGTAGGTTATTGGCAATTTGCCGCTTGGATTAACCTGTCCCGACAAAATTTTGGCTATGGGTCTTACCCCATTTTCCGATGGATGGTAGGCCAAAATGATTGCATCGCAGAGTGGTTCAATTTCCCTAATGATCACAGGGCGATTAACGAACAATAACAGAACAATGGGTTTTCCTGCAGCTGCAATTGATTTTATCAGATTTTCCTGCGCAGTACTAAGTTTCAATTCGTTTATGTCACCAGGTTTTTCAGTCGATGGCCACTCGCCAGCGCAGAACAGAACCATATCGGCATGATTGAGTTTCTCAGAAAAAACATCTTTGTTATTGGTCAATGAGTCAATAGTACAGCCTTGAATCCAATCTGATTCGGGAAATTCTTGCAAAATCACATCAGCTATGGTTTTCCTGCTGTTTTTATCCCAAATCGGATGAGTTCCTTGCCAGGTTCTGCTCCAGGCTCCATTCAGATACATATTGTTGTTTGACGCGGGTCCGGTGATGAGTAATTTTTTAGTCTTCGCCAGAGGTAAAATATTCTTGGCGTTTTTCAAAAGTGTTATAGATTCCTCCGCTATGTTTTCAGCAATGCTGATGAAGCTATCCGAAGCCACCTCAGGAAAGTCTGCTTTGCTAAACGGCATGCAATTTTCAAACATGCCAAGCTTAAGTTTCATTGCAAGAATGCGATAAACAGCCTCATCTATTCGCTGTTGAGGAACTTCTCCAGATAAGGTCAATTCATAAAGCAAATCGGAAAACCGAAGATCGTTGGGTACCATGCTCATATCGATTCCGGCATTAATGGCCATTTTCACAGCTTCTCTCTCGTCTTTTGCCACATGGTGTACATTCACTAGTTTGTAAATGTCCTCCCAATCAGTTACCGCAACTCCGTCAAACTTTAATTCTTTCCGTAGTAAATCAACCAAAATGCTTTTGTTTGCATGAACCGGAATTCCATTGATATCGCCCGAATTGATCATGACACTCATTGCCCCATTTTTGATGGCATCAGTAAACGGCGGAAGGAAATATTCCCTTAACTGAATGTCAGAAATATAAGCTGAGGTTCTATCCTTTCCAGTGAACGGAAAACTGTAACCCAGAAAGTGTTTCATACAGGCTGCCATTTTCCCGGGGTTTGCTGAATCGGAAGATTGGTAACCCCTGACAACTGCCGACCCCATTTTCCGTGCAAGCAAAACATCCTCGCCGTAGGTTTCGAACATTCTACTCCACAATGGCTGCCGGCCAACATCAAGAACAGGCGAAAAGTTCCAGGTAATTCCGCAGGCTTTGGTTTCGTAGGCAGTGATTCGCGCTGCTAATTGAACCATACCCGGATTGAATGTGGCCGCCTGCGCCAAAGGATGCGGAAAAAGTGTTCCATTCAAAAGATAATTGGCTCCATGTATCGCATCGATTCCATACAGTACCGGAATTCCCATTCTGGTTTTGGTTGTTGCAAATCGCTGAATGGTAGACACTATTTCTTTCCAATGCTCAAGTGAGTAAGCATGTCCGCCTGCATTTAAAATTGAACCCACTCCATATTCTACCAATATTTTGTGCATTTTGGCAGAGTCAAGCGAGTGCGGTTCAATTAGATTAAAAACCTCACCCTTTGAAATAACATCGATGTTTATCTGGGTCATTTGACCTATTTTTTCCTTCAATGTCATCTTGGAGATCAAACGACGAAGCTGAGTATGCTGAGTCTTGTTTATTGGGTTTTGCCCAATAACTAATTGAAATCCAACGGAGATGAATAAAGCAAAGAAAAATGACTTTTTCATTTCATTTTCACAATTTCAATATCATCAAAGTAAACATCGCCGGCTGCTTCAAATTGAATTATGAATTGCTTTATAGCGGAAATATCAGCGTTATTCTCTGCCCAATTAAAGGAATTTAAGGGCAATTGAACTATGCCCCACTTCTCAGTCGCATGGTATTTAATTTTATCGGATCCCAAACCAGTCCATGCCTGATTACCAAAATAATCCTCCAAACAGGCAGCAAGCGGTAGTGATTTAATTTGCCCGTAAGGGCTGTATATCCTTAACTGTATTGCTGCCGAATCCATTATACTGCTTAAATCTTTGCTGTTCCATGCATCCCAGCCAATGCCTAGGCCAAGCCATTTGCAGTCACCGGCCTGTTTGTCCCACGAAATATGCACGGATTTAAATCCGCTGTTTACAAGGCTGTCTTCGCTAGATACTTGAAGGCAGCTTAGGTTTTTGGTAAACCAAACTTCACTGCCCATTCCTTCATTTAGTATGTTTAAAGCATATACATTCCCAATTTTATTGGGTTCCGGTCTTATTTTATCCTCAATCCACAGATTTTGCTTCCTGAAAGTAAAGCAGGATGAAAACATGATGATCACCGCCAGTGTTGAAACAATTGTTTTCAAAACAGCCATTTCCTTACAATTCAAGCGGTTTTCCTTGCGTAAAAACAATATAATCCATACCCACCTTGCTGTACCCTGATGATGGATTGGCTAAAAACAAACAGGATATTTGGAATAGTTTATCCGCATCAAACCGGCCGTTTCCTTTTGGGGTGCTAGGCGAACCATTCACCAAACAAACCAGTTCAGAGTATTTAATTGAGTATATCTGCCAACCTGACTTTAGATTGTTTAACTCAATTGAATACATGTCTTCATTGTTTGTGTTGAACAATCCATCCGAATTTTCATCTTCCCTGAACTGAAACAACACAATGCCATTGGTTAAATTGGCAGGACGATTTATCACAACATTGAAATAAAGATCATCAGGATTTCCGCCGAGTTTAAAACCACCGGTACCATAGGCCGATGCCGGAAAATCAATCATACCAATCAACCAATCCCAATTTACAGCGCCTCCCATATCGTAATATTTGCCTCCTTCCGGGATGATACCGGTGTCCCGAATTAAAAAGCTCATGTTGGCACCAGTTTGTGCAAAAACTTTCCAGCCCGATTGAATGCCGGTTTCAAAATCTGCAACTACCTGCCCCCCCGGCTTTTTTTTGCCATTCACCTGTACTTTTAATTTGTGATAAGAACTGTCGGCTTTTACGAACAATTCTGCATCGCACAAACCGGTAGAAAATGTCGGAAAATGGGTGGTTGTTCCATTCCAAACAGCATTGTTCAGATCTAGAGTATTGCTTTTGCCTGTTAATATTTTTTTGGCTTTGTTTGGCCCGGTAATCGTCAAAGTCCAATCGCTTGGCTTGTTGAATTTACAAGTGAAATGTACCGATTCTCCGGTTGAAAAATCCACGGTACCTGAGCTAACCTGGAAGGGCTGCAAAATTTTGAATTCGCCATACAAATCTTCCAAATTGGGTCCTTCGGTTTTTAAATTCCGTTTGCAACTCAACAGGGGAAGAAAAAATAGCGCAACGATGATTTTTTTGTTCTTCATTTTTTAGAAATTAAGAATATATACGATGGCGAATTGGTTCATTTTAAAGGTGTTGTCCGCAATTAATTTGTCAGTTCGGTTCAGTTTGTGCCAAATTGCATGTATTTGACTTTTTGAACTAAAATGGTATGTAAGTGCAGCAGACAATGTTTCTTCAACAAAATCTGCCTTGATATTTTCAAAGTCTGTTACCTCGGTAAGTGTGTTTCTCACATTCATCATTTCATTGCCCACAGCATTGAATTTTCTGTATGAAAGCACCAACTCAAAATCTTTTGCAAACTCCCAGCTTATTCCCAAATCTAGTATTGATGACTTAAGATCGATTTTCGCTTGGCTTAACGAAGTTTTTCTTTCGGTATTTTGCATACTTTGGTGCATTGAAATGGTTAAATCTCGCTTCAAGCTTTTTAGCCATTTGTTTATGTTTAAGTCCAACTGAAATTGTACTCCGTTGAATCGTCTTAAATCAGACACTCCCTGCCCCACAACTTCCTGAAGCAAACTGATGTTGGCTTTCATTATTAGTAAGCTGTCTTTCGTAAGCCAGCCAAGCTTTACTTCCTGCCCTTTTCGGTTGGGAGTAGCCATGCCATAAGGATTCATATTGTCATACCATGGAAGATATTTGTCCAGATTCGGGTTAAAACTGTACCTGTAAATGGATGCATCCTGAGCCAGATCCAGTGTGGTAAAAGGTCGAATTGTCTGTGCATTTGAAATTCGTCCGTACAATCCTGAAAGGGCATCAAAATTAATCCGTTTGGTTTGTGCACCAACACTTCTGAACCCTGGCCCAACATTGATGTATTTCAGCGTAAAACTCAATCGTGTGGTTTTGTGTGTTGAAGATACTTGAGAATGCGCAAAAAAATCTGAAATTGAACCGGCATCGCTGCCTCCCTTTATCTCAAACTTGGAAGTACCAAATTCTCCCGAGGCTTCTACATTAAAAATTGAGCCCTTTTTCAAATATTTCACATTGCCGGTGTACACAGCATTGCTGAAAAAACTCTTTGATTTGGAAGTACCCTTCACATCGGACAAGACCATAGTATTCAGGCCTGCCTGTAAATCTGACCCCAGGTGTATTGTTGAATTTCCTCCGTAAAAAAACCGTTCACTTTGCAACTGAAAATCAGTTGGATTAACACGACTGCTGAACAGATCAAAATCAATACTCCGGAATAGTTTATTGTTTATATCCAAAGAAAAATCAACTGCAGCTCCCTGCTGTCTCCAGGTGTTGTCTTTGGTGTAAAACCAATCGGTGTGAACCATCTGCCTGTACACATTCACTATTTTATTCTGCTGTCCTGAAAGTTCTTCTGAATTTGAGAAGAAAGTAAACGGTGTTAGTTTGTAATTGATGTCTCCGAGTTGGTAGCGAATTGAATTTTTAATCAAACCTTTCAAGTAGAGCTGTCGCAAATCAAAAGTAACGCCCGATCCCCAAAAACCGCCGAAATCATTTCTCACCCTGATTGTAGCATTCAAATAGGTGCTGGAATTGGGAGAAGCATTCAGGGTCAAGTCTGCAAGTGCATGGCCTGAATTGGTCATAACAGGAGTTACTGTATCGCCTGCTGAACCATATTTGTTTTGCTGAAACACACTTCTTGCCTGACCACTTGCCCAAACCTTCTTTTGTTGTGATATCAAATTATTTGACCATGCCAATAACAAAAATGGCACAATTGATTTGAAGTTTGAAAGTCTCTTATTCATTTGTTTTTATTAAAATGCCAGTTTCAACTCAACTAGCCATTCTCGGCCTTGAAATCTATCCTGACTAAAGCTTCTGTCATTAAAACCATACCAACGATGTCTCAAATAGAACATTGTATTTTTTGCCAACTCACAATCTGCTCCCAATGCATATCCCCAGCCCGTTTGATTGCGTGGCCTTCCCGTTAAAGCATCTGTTTCAGTTCGGTAATTGCAAATCATTCTTTCATAGCCGGCGTATTGAGCCAGTGCAATTTTGGGCCTGATCATGTAATAGGTCTCAATTTGTGTGGAATAATGCCGCAAATAGGCCGCCTCACTGAATACTGTTATTGGAGACCACTTCGATTGAACAGATGAATAATTACCCAATGCAAAAACATACAAATCCCGGTTATTTAACCTGCACTTATATTTGGCCTGAAATTCCAGGGTGTTAAAACGCTTGGCCGTGGTATCGCTTAGCTTTAACCTGTCATATACATCTCGGTAAATTTTGTTGTATCTGCTGTAGGGACCAACTTCTGTTGGAAAGGTCCATCTCCAAAAACGAGACCGGGTAAATTGATTTACCGGATGGGTGTATGATATGGCAGAAGTAACAGCATCAATTTCCCCGGAAATGGCGTTCGAAAAAGACAATTTCAGTCTCCCTGCCTTGAGTTCTGTATTCAAATTGACTCCCTGCCTGTTGTTGGTGAATTGACCTACCGCAGTTACGGCACTTGCAAAAGGCAATAAAACAGCATTACTGCCAATACTTCCTGCGGGAATATTGTTGTTGTATTCTCTAACGGCCACATTCCAGAAAATGGCGTTGTTATTCACAACTTCAGGTGCAACCCTGAAAAAATGCAATTCTGTTGGCATTTTCACCAACTCCGGACCCAAAAACAGCTTGGCGGTAATTGCTTCGCCCCAACCAGATTTGTTATTTGGGCTGAAATACCGTCCCATCCCAGCTTCACATTTGAATTCCATTCCGGGAACGAAAGCGTACTTGAGCTGACCCGTAACCATGTTAAAGCCAATGGATTTATTAGTCAGGCTATCAGTGTAGGTATTGTTGTTGAAGGAATTAATTGCTACGAACCCATTTGAAAATTGTTTTTTTACCTGTCCTCCCACTGACAAATTGGGGATATTCAGAAAACCACCGTTCAATTCAGTTTTGCCGTATAAAATCTTCATAGACAAGTTTCCGGGTAATGAATTCGCTTCAAGAATGGTTCCTGTAAATGCCTTTTCTCCCCAGCGCATATCCTGATTGATATTTCCTAATTCATAGTACTGGGAATAGCGTTTTTTAACATTACCCGAAATGGGATCCCACGGATTTCTTTCAAACAGAACAAAACGATTGTAACCGGTAAATGCTCCCAAGGTTAAATCACTGATGGATGTCCAGTGAATGCCGCCTGTTTTAACTGATATGGTTCCAAAACCGGTTTCCATGGATCCATATAAATTCAGGCCAAGCAGCAGGCCCATGTTGGTTCCAAGGCGAACTCCGGCTCTAGGGCTGAATACTGCACCTCTTTTGTTGTTAGCAACCTGTCCGGTTCCATAAGTTTGTTTAATGTTGCCGTCTAAAAATTGAAAAACATAGAGGTCAAAACCCCAGGCTGTTTTCTTGTCAGGCATGCCGGAGAAATTAAGTAACAAGTTGGGTAACTGACTATCATCGCCAATGAACAGGCTTTTTTTAGCCGCTGTATCAGAAATAGCGGAGTTCAACATGTACGGTTGAGACATCACATTGAAACTGGAGAAGAATCGGTAAACCCCACTTACCTTAAAATTGTATAATTCAGGCTCTTTTTCTTTTGGAAAAACACCAAGTTCTTTACTGAAATGTTTGGAGGAATCGATTTGAGCAAAAGAGGGCAAACAACAACCTAAAACAGTTAATGTCAAGATGAGGGTTGCGAAACCCCCAGCGGAAAAAACCATTTTACTCTTGCAATTACTCATAACTGTGAATTATGCTGCGAGACCTTAACTGAATTGTGGGATTATTTTTCAAACCGGATTTAATGTAAATGGGAATATTGCCATACCCCACATGGTCATGGCCGTCGTAACAGGCAAAGAAAAGGCGGTATGGCCCCTTCAAACTTTTTGTATTGAACACAACATTGGGGCCGTCTGTTTTCATTTTTATGGCCACCGCTTCGGGCATGAGTTCAGCGTCACCACCTGATTTGGTGAAATTGCTTTCGGGCAGCAGAGTCCATTTCCACTTCAGTTTGTCGTTTTCTTCATCTTTAAATTCAGCTGTGGCCGTGTAATTAACGCCCTCCTCCAATTCAGCATAAGCAAGCAAATTGCCACCAATCGCAATGCCCATTTTTTGAAGCGTTGGGCAAGAATTGACTGGCTTAAACCCTTTCCAGTTTTTGTGCATCACATCCAATGCCTCGGTGCTGCGGCCCTTCTCGTCGAAAACACCATACCAGGTTGATGTGGTTTCCTGTTTTTGCCCCCAGAGAAATATGTATGATCCCAAACAATGCTTGGAATCCGATTTGATTTTTTGATATCTATGATGATAGGTTGTGGCTTTCTCGCTACCGGTCTGTTCAATGGGCGCCTTCCAAGGGGTTTTGTTTACTTCCCAGTGACCATTTGGACCCCACTCTGTTATCATATAAGGACCATTCCAGCCAAATTTACGAATGTTACTCACTGCTGAATCCAGATCGCCATAGGTATTCACACAGTAAATATCAATGTCGGGGCAGTTTTGGTTTATCAGCCTGACTTCCTGCGAATCCAATCCGGCAGTAACAGTTGAGGTTGGATGATTGGGATCAATTTTGTGAATCATAGCGGCAATATCCTGAACGGCCTTCCAAACCCGGTGATTGGTATAAAACAAATCAACCTCGTTGCCCACTCCCCACATTAACAATGCAGGATGGTCTTTCAGTTCTTTTACCATTTTTTCAAAGTGGTTGAATTGTTTTTTTACGGCCACGCTATCGTCATAATCAAAACCATGTCTTTCATGCCCTAACCACAACCCCATCATAACAGTCAATCCCCTTTTGTGTGCTTCGTTCAAAAATAATTTGGCATTGTCGGTACTCCAGGTCCTGATAGAATTACCACCTATTTCCTTCAACTTATCCAAATGAACCTGACCTCCCGCGCCTTTCACATAATAGATGCTGTCGTTTCTCAACAATACAAATCCGTCATCTTTTTTTTCTATCTGAACTCTAACTGCTTGAGCAACAACTCCATGAATTTGCAATTGAAAAAGACATAAGAAAAAAAGGAAAAATCTTAAACACGACTTTTTGCTTAAAATTGACTTTTTCAATTTTAAATCAAGGCGACCTGATTGTATGTTATTGTATTTCTTCAATTTAGACAATTTTATCAGCTAAAATATTATTTTGGCCCTCATCAGGTCGCTTTTTCATCGATTTGCAAATAAACATAATTTACTTATGGTATTTTGTACTTTAAGTATTTTTTTATTCTTTTGTTAAAATTTTCACACATGAAATACAACAACTTAACAGCCGTTTTGATGGCTTGCGCAGTTTTTCAACTCTCTGCTCAAGCACCTTCCAAAGGAGCCAGCGCCCCAAAATTCGGGTCAGGCAATGTAATTTCACTATTCAGTGATGGTTACACAAACAAAAATGTTGACACATGGAGAACTTCCTGGTCTAATGCTACTTTAAAAGACACAACCATTGCTTCTGACAACATGAAATGGTACAGCAACCTTGATTTTGT
Source organism: Flavobacteriales bacterium (assembly GCA_947459165.1). Lineage (GTDB taxonomy): Bacteria > Bacteroidota > Bacteroidia > NS11-12g > UBA955 > RGEC01. The sequence goes on along the minus strand of CANHCW010000032.1, from coordinate 1,951 downwards.
GGGAATTGAAGCTACCGGTTCAAACCTGATTGATGCAAGTGGCATGAACTTTTTCCATATTGATTTTTGGAGCTCAAATGCAACAACTTTCCGGGTAAAGTTGGTTGATTTTGGTGCAGACAAAGCTTACGGAGGCGGCGATGACACAGAGCATGAAGTGGTTTACACCAATCCAGCCCAAAATGAATGGGTTCAGTGGCACATACCCTTGTCTAACTTCACAAACTTGAAGGGAAAAACCAGCATAGCGCAAATTATCTTCTCTGCAGTTCCCGCAGGTTCGGCCAATATATATGTAGACAATGTGCTTTTCACTACCGAAGCTCAAACCACAGGACCAGAAGCTCCAACTGCCGGTGCTGAAACCCCTACTGTCAATTCCTCAAATGTGATTTCTTTGTTTAGCAACGCGTATACCAATGCAAATGTGGACACCTGGCGCACATCATGGTCAAACGCAACTTTAACAGATACCACAATTGCCTCTGACAATATGAAGCGATACAGCAAACTAGATTTTGTAGGCATTGAAACGACCGGTGCCAATCTGGTAAATGCTTCATCAATGAATTATTTCCATATTGATTTCTGGACCAACAATGCAACAACTATCAGGGTAAAGCTGGTTGATTTTGGTGCAGACAAGGCCTACGGCGGTGGAGACGACACCGAACATGAAATTGTTTCAAACTCACATCCTACCGGAGAATGGGTTTCATGGCACCTCCCATTTTCTGCCTTTACAAACCTTAAAAATCGCGGAAGCATTGCCCAGATCATTTTCTCTGCTGTACCAGCTGGAAACGCAAATGTGTTTGTAGACAATGTGTTTTTCACAACAGAAAGTTCTAAAAATCCGATGTACGGCCCTACTACAGCTTCTCCTGTGCCAAGTCTGCCTGCTTCTCAGGTAATTTCCCTTTTCAGCAACGCATATACCAATAAAAATGTTGACACCTGGAGAACTCCTTGGTCAAGTGCTTCTTTCAACGATACCGTTATTGCCTCCGACAACATGAAGCATTACGGAAATCTTGATTTTGTGGGTGTTGAAACTACCGGATCAAACCTGGTAGATGCTTCAGCAATGTCTCATTTCAACTTTGATTTCTGGACAGTAAACGCCACAACAGTTAGGGCTAAAATTGTTGACTTTGGTGCTGACGGGGCTTATGGTGGCGGCGATGATACTGAACACGAAATTGTATCAACCACTCACCCACTGAAGCAATGGTACAGCTGGAAAATACCTTTTACCGATCTCACCGGCTTGAAAAACCGCAGTAAAATTGCTCAAATCATTTTCTCAGCATTGCCAACAGGTAAAGCAGACATTTATATCGACAATGTTTACTTCAGTACAAATCAATCAAGCAAGGTATCAGCTGCCAATACCACAAGTTTCCGAATTTTCCCTAACCCCGCAGCGCAAACAATTAAAATTACAACTTCAAAGGCTGAAAGCCTGAAGAAAGTAGAGATTATTGATGTTACCGGAAGGGTTGCCATGAATGTGAATACCCCTGGCGAAACCATTGATATTTCAAAGTTAAAATCAGGATTCTATCAGGTTCGTTGCACACTGGATTCCGGTGTTTCAACAGAAACCTTGGTGGTAGAATAAGTGATTTGTTTCAATTTCGGAGAAGCAGGGGCCAAGGCTCCTGCTTTTTTTATTGAATGGTATCTCTCACCAAATGACTGCCTGCCCAAATTCCCACACCGTTTTTGATGTTGGAAAACACAGGAGTGGCTTCTGTAAATACACCACCGGGCTTTTTGTAATCTTGCAAACTTTTGAAGAAATTATAGTAATCCTCACTCAGCGATTCCTTTTCAACCAAGAATTTAGGGCTTTGAAATGAATAGCCAAATGGTGTTACAAACCTCAGATTTCTTGTATTCCCGTCAAACCCCTGATCGCTGAAAACAATAGAACCATCATCGGCTT
>CANHCW010000031.1 GCA_947459165.1 Flavobacteriales bacterium | reverse complement strand
TTTTTAAGCTGACCGGCGGCAGTGAGCCAGGTCCCGAAAATGTGTATCAAAGCCATGGGAAAGAAACAGCCCATCAGCCAGGCAAAAATGCCGGCATCATCAGCGTTGCTTTGGTTATGGTAAAACAGCCCCATCAATGCTCCCCCGAAAAACCAGCCCGCAAACATCAGGGGCAGGGCGACAAACGAAATGATTCTCACGGTTAGCCATATCAATCCGTCGGTGGACTCGTCGCGGCTGATCATGCGGCTGAACAAGGGCAACAATTGAGAGCTGATAAGAGAACTGAAAATGAGGACAGCATCTAAAAAGCGAAAACTGCGCGCATATTGCCCCACCTCCGCTTCTCCGCCGGGTGCCAGGTGCATCAGCATCTGCGTATCGATACGGGTAAAAACTGCCATACACAGCGCAAGCACGGCAAACCATTTCATTGATCCGAGCAGTCTTGCTCCATGGATCGTTTCTTCTTCGCCAATCTGCGGGCTTTGGGTTTTTGAAGTGAAAAAGGAAAAGAAAAGGGAAACCGCATAACCGACTGTCTGAGCAAGCAGAAATAAGAACAACCCATTTTCACCTTGTATGCCCTTACCTAAAATAAGCCAGGAAAGCAACAAAATGGCCACCAATCGGTCAATGACAGAAGCAACACTGTCAGTTTTGAAGCGGTGCCTGCCCTGCAAAACCGCGCGATAATAAAGCGTAAAACCCGCCAGCACCTGGTTGAGGATGATGAGGCCCAGCAAGCGTAAATCCATTTGCTGAACCCATCCAAAAACGAAGGTGGTTGCCACATACAAAGCCGCAAGCGACAAACGAAGGCGAAGCAATCCTGGGGGAACGGGTTTTTCAGGATGTGTTGCAACCGAAGTGGCGGTGTAATTGTTCAACCCGAAATCGAGGAGGATGTTAAACAGCAGCGCCAGCCCGAAAACGGCATAATATTTTCCGTATAAGGCATCGCCCAGACTGTTTTGAACCGCCACCTCAATAAAAAAAATCCAAACGGGCTTGATGAGCCAGTTAAGGGCCTGCAAAACGAACAGATTGCCGAGGAAAGTGCGTTGCACGGAACAAAAGTAATTGAAAGTTGGCCAAGGGGCGAATTGAGCTGCCAAACGGATTGACATGAAATTTTTGGGCTTTTCATCATCTTTTGAAAAGGCAAGCCGCCGTAAATTTGCACCGTGCACGACATTGAACCCTATTACAACTGGATTCACATGTACTCGGCGGCGGAAGACGAGTTATCGCCATTTTATGGCCGCGAGTACAGCGAATTTATGTTTACCCATGCCGTGTACAACTACCTCATCCACCCACAGTGGGATTTTTTCGGTTCCAATACGCTGTACATTAAAATTCTTTACGCCGATTATCAGGATGGATTTGCCATTATTGAAATGCTGGGCGAATGGAACGATGCCATTTACAACGACATCATGATGCTGAAGCGCGAGGTGATTGAGTTGCTGCAGGGCGAAGGCATAGACAAGTTTATTTTACTGGGCGAAAATGTGATGAATTTTCATGCAAGCGACGACAGTTACTACGAAGAATGGTTTCAGGAAAGCGATGAAGGCTGGATTGCATTTGTCAATTTCAGAGAACATGTGCTGGACGAATTTCGCAGGGCCCGCATTGATTATTTTGTGAACTTCGGCGGAGAACTTGATGATTTATTGTGGCGGAAATTATCGCCAAGGCAGCTGCACGAAAGAATAAGCGGCGTGCTTGAGAAAAGATTGGGATAGCATTAATTAAAAATCTCAAGCGACCGAATATCCTCAGGGCTCAGCTCTGTTTCGCCGGGCTTGAGTCCGTAAAAGGCAGGCTCGCAAATCATATAGAACTTATTGTTATAACGAAGATTGTAGTTGCTCGCCTTTTCAGGCAATTCAATACCACAAGCCACATGCGATCTGTCGCGGCTATAAAGCAATACAGTGGAAGCACTCAGGTACCTGTTTGCCAGAAAGCAGAACATGGCGGCTTTGTCTTCGCAGTCCACAAAATCATCGGCAAGGGTTTGCTCTACGAAGTTTCGTTTTTCACGTGGGCGATAGGCACTATCAGCCTTGTAGGGGAAAGCATTTTGCACCATTTCAAGCAGAAAACTTAAACTTTGATTGTACGATAGGCCCTTGAGCCACACCCGCACACTGTCGTCGATGCAAGCCAGCGACTCATCAGCCGGAGGAAAGGTATACAAATAGCTGCCAATGCGAAAAGAAGGCAAATCATTGAGGTAATCCACCAAATGACGGTTGTAACAAGCGTACAGCACATGTTCCCCGCCCAATGCCACAAAGGGGCGTGGTTTAAAAACCATATCTTTTGCCAGGCGGGGAGAATGATACATATTGAGTTCGAGTGCAGACCGGCCACTGTCGCGAAGCAATTCCGGCGACCAGACCTCCAATTGCGAAAAGGCAATATTATCCACCGAAGCGCTGATATACCGCACTCCCTTGTGCGTAAGCGCGAAACCCCCATCAGGCGTATTTTCCATTCTTACGAAGAGATTGAGGTAGCTATCGTTACCGGCTAGAATGGCATCGATGCCACCACGGCGAAGGCCATACCAGACCAAGGCTTTGCGAAAATTGGGTGTTTGGGCAGGAAAACAATGTACGCTGAAAGCTTTCAGCAACTGAAAGTAACCCAGATTATCAAGCTCCATTTGATTGCCGCGACGCCTGAGTTCCTCTATGCAGGAAAGCGCATTGCGGTCCATTTCTTTTAAAGCCCCATTGATGCTTTTGTTCTGAAGGCCCGCCGACGGAAAAACCATGCCGCCCAAAGCCGCAGTTGACGGTAGTTCAACCCTTTGCCCGTAAAAGTCAAAAGCGTTAAAAACCGACTGTGCAGAGGCGGTTTGACAAACCATAAATAAAATCAATATGTGGGCATGACGCAGCATTGGAGGAAATACTCTTCAACATTAAAACCAAAACCGAGCCAATTATATTGGCTCACGGTTATTTTTTTTACTTTTGCACCTCGGTTCGGTCAATCTGAACCGAAATTGAACCAACCATGAGAGAATTGCAGTTTCGCGAAGCCTTAAGAGAGGCGATGAATGAAGAAATGCGCCGCGACGAGAGGGTTTTCCTTCTTGGCGAAGAGGTGGCTGAATACAATGGGGCTTACAAAGTAAGTCAGGGTATGCTGGCCGAATTTGGCGAAAAGCGGGTAATTGACACGCCCATTGCCGAACTGGGATTTGCCGGTATTGCCGTAGGCGCGGCCATGAACGGACTGCGACCCATTTGCGAGTTTATGACTTTCAATTTCTCGCTGGTGGCCATCGATCAGGTGATTAACAGTGCCGCGAAAATGAACAGCATGAGCAACGGGCAGTACACTTGCCCCATGGTGTTTCGCGGACCTACCGGCAGCGCAGGACAGCTTGCGCAGCAGCACAGCCAGAATTTTGAAAACTGGTATGCCAATACGCCCGGACTGAAAGTGGTGGTTCCCAGCAATCCTGCTGATGCAAAAGGTTTGCTGAAATCGGCCATTCGCGACGACAATCCGGTTATTTTTATGGAAAGTGAGCAGATGTATGGTTTGAAAGGATTGGTGCCCGAAGAAGAATACCTGCTGGAGATTGGCAAAGCCCATGTTGTGAAGGAAGGCAGCGATGTAACCATCGTTTCTTTTGGCAAAATGATGCTTCGCGCCATTACAGCTGTTGATGAACTGGCGAAGGAGGGCATCAATGCCGAGTTGATTGATTTGCGCAGTGTTCGCCCGATAGATTACGATACCATCATCAACAGCGTGAAGAAAACAAACCGCCTGGTGATTGTAGAAGAGGCATGGCCCCTTGCCAGCATCAGTTCCGAAATCAGCCACATTGTGCAGCGCAGGGCGTTCGATTATCTGGATGCTCCCGTTCACCGCGTAACCAGCCAGGACACCACCCTGCCCTACGCCGGCGTTTTTGTTGATGCCTATTTGCCCAGCGTGGAACGCACCATACAAGCCGTTAAAGCGGTGATGTACAAACTCTGAGTGGTTTAAGCCAGCACACGGAGTCCGCTTAATTCGTTGCTAAACACCCCAATTTTAAAACAGCCAGCACCCGCTTGGTTAATGGTTGATTGAACCTGCTCTACAACATCGGGGGCTACTGCGGCCAATAAGCCACCGTTGGTCTGCGGGTCAACAAGCCATGCAAAAGCATCCTGACTTTGCAAATCTATTTCATTTTGATAGGCATTCCAGTTGCGCATAGCGTTGTCGGGAAGAACAAACGCCTTTGCGAGTTCCTGTGCTTCTGGGATGCAAGGCAATATTGAAGCCTGAATGACGGCGCCCAATCCGGAACCACGACAAACCTCGAGCAGATGACCTGCCAGACCAAATCCGGTGATATCGGTGAGGGCGTGAACACCGGGTATTTTACCCAGCGCTTCTCCCCCGTTGTTCAGTTCCGTTAAAATGCTAAAAAGTGCCTTGTCCTGCTCAGGGGTGGATTGTCCGCGTTTATGCGCTGCCGACAGCATTCCAATTCCCAGTGGTTTGGTAAGAATGATGATGTCGCCGGATGCCGCGGTGCTGTTCTTTTTCAGTTTATCATGGTCGCACAGTCCGCTAACACTAAGACCAAACAAAGGTTCCCGTCCGTCGATGCTGTGCCCGCCGGCAAGGGCGACACCAGCTTTTTGGCAAATTTCATGTGCGCCGCGCATCACCTCCCTTCCCATTTCAATCGGAAGTACATCCAAAGGCCATGAAAACACCGCATTCGCCATGATTGGTTTGCCTCCCATGGCCCAGATATCACTGAGTGCGTTGGCCGCCGCCGCAGCGCCGAATGTGTAAGCATCGTTCACCATGGGCGTAAAAAAATCGACAGTTTGCAACAGCAGCTGCCCGTTGCCCAAATCGAAAACAGAACAATCGTCGGATAGGGAATTGCCCACGAGTAAGCCGGGGTGAGCATCGTCGCAGGTTAAACCCTGAAGCAGTTGTTTCAGCGAATCGGGATTGATTTTACAGCCGCAACCGCTGCCTTTGCTGAGGGAGAGAAGAGAAGGGGGATTCACTGTGCGAAGTTAATTTGGGAAGTGGTAAAGGCAGTCCGCTTATTTATGCGGATATTTTTCATTTTTTTTGGGGGCATTGATGGATTGAAGTGTATATAGGTTTGTACAGTTTGGCAAGCTATTTGAAAACTGTTCAGCTAACAGGACAAAACAAAATGAAACGCACACTCATTATCGCCACCGCAGCCATTGGACTGGCTGTTCTGGCACAATCATTCAGCATGAAAATTCAGGCGCCCGATCAGGCATTGAATTTTAGAAAAATGAGCAATACCGCTTTCAAAGCCGGTGAAAAACTCACTTTCAGGGTCCATTACGGGGTAATTAACGCGGCAACCATTACCATGGCAGTTGACCAAGCCACCGTGATTAACGGCAGAAACACATTTGCCGTGCGCTGCGAGGGCGAGACCTTGAAAAGTTTTGACTGGGCCTACAAGGTTCGCGACAAGTTTCAAAGCTGGGTTGATGCAGAGGCCCTTGCGCCCGTTCGATATGCCAAGACAGTGCGGGAGAACAAATATTTCGATGAAGATGTGGCCATTTACATGCACGACAAGAAAAAACTGCGCAACAGCGACGGTGAACTGACCATGCCCGCTTACACCCAGGATATTGCATCGGCTCTGTTCTACGCCCGTAACCTGAATTTTACCAATGCCTATGTCAATCAGGTTTTTCCGCTGGACTTATACCTCGATAATAAAATTTACAACCTCAACTTCACTTACCTGGGCAAGGAAACCCTTAGCACGGACATTGGTAAGGTGAAATGCATTAAACTGAGACCCAAGCTGGTTGTGGACCGGGTTTTCAAAAGCAGCAACGACATGACCGTATGGATCAGCGACGACGCCAATCACATTCCCATTCGTGTGCAAAGCGCGATTAAGGTAGGCAGCATCAAAGTTGATATCACCTCTCACCAGGGCCTGAAAAACACTTTCAGCGCACTGGAGAAAAAATAGTCCGTTTGTTTTGTTTTTCGTATTGGTTAAAGGCCCCTGCAGCGAAGGCTGCAGGGGCTTTTTGTTGGCGGGGGGGGGCGTCATACTTATACCACACCCTAATTTTATAATTTATCAGAAGCATTACTGAATTCAGCTTTGGTCAATTCGATTAAACTATGTCTTGATTATTTTTGCTTAGATGAAAAATGTGCAAGAATCACAAACCACATACACAGAACTCATGATTCCCTCATACGCCAATTTCGGGGGCAAAGTGCACGGAGGAATCATTTTGGCAATAATGGACAAAGTTGCCTATGTATGCGCTGCCAAGCACAGCGGAAGCTATGTGGTAACGGTGGCCGTAGAAGGCGTAGAATTCCTGTCGCCAGTGGAAGTAGGAGATTTAATTACCGTGAAAGCATCGGTAAACTATGTGGGCAAAACCAGCATGATTATAGGCATGCGCGTGGAAGCGTTCAATCCCCGCACCGGTCAATCCACACACACCAACTCCTGCTATTTTACCATGGTAGCCAAAAACGACGATGGAAGTTTGAAGGATGTGCCGGGGCTCATTCTGAATAGCAGCCTTGAATTAAGAAGATTCTGCGAGGGAAAATGGCTAAGAGAAAATGCAAGACACAAAAAAGAAACACTGAAAGGGGATTTGCTGCATTTCTCTGACGATGAATTAAGCAAAACCTTAATTGAAGAAAATTGCATTTTAAATAACCTGCTATTCTGATTTTTTATTTTACTATTAAGGCTATATAAGGCTGAATAAAATTTGCTCCTTAATAAAATCCAACACTTCCTTTAAGTTTATAACAAATTCAGTTTGAATCATAGGCAGGGATAAAAGCAAACTGCTTTAATCTTTATGCATTGTTATTATTATTGCAGTAGGTAAAAAGCAACTCCGATCGATATGAATCAACTAGCTAAAGAATCAAAATATTTAAAATATCTACATTCGAATAAAAATAGGAACAGATATTTCAATGTAATTATAATTGCCGCCATAATCATTTCTGTTATTGAATACATAAGCAATATTCAAAGTGATTTTTGTGTTAGTACTTACCCAAAGAATATATTATTGTCATTCTGTCTTGTTATTTTTATCCTTGATTTTATTTACCAAACCGATAACTATAGAAGCAAAAACAAACCTATAGTAGATTCAGAAAAGAAAGACAAGTATTTAGTCAATCTCGCATTTAAAAAAATTAAAATACCTCCGTTTTTCCTGATAGTGGATTTTTTATGCATAGTATCAGTAGTTCTGAGCATAGCCCGCGACCGGGTTTTTGATAGCAACACATCCATTTTAATCGATTTTTTAGGCATATTCAGAATTTGGAAAATCGGAAGATATTTTGATGAATTTGGCGCAATTAAGAAAGGTTTTGAACAGAAGAAAGTAGAAATTGTAAATTCCTTAGTAGGCATTATAATTCTATCATTTACAATTTCAGCGGCAATATACTACTTCGAGATGAAGACCTTCAAAAGCATTTGGGACGCATTCATTTGGTCCGTTGCCAAATACACCGAAGACTATGCACAAATGACCAATGGTAGAAATATAACCAGCGCAGCAGGCAAAATTCTCGCTACAATTAATGGTTTGCTTGGAATTGCTCTTTTTGCTTTGCCCGCGGGTCTTCTGGCGTCTGCTTTTATTGATGAAATTGCTGAGGGCAAAAAAAATAAAGAATACGACAAAAACTACAGGATTATAATGAAATATCTAAACAAGAAAATTGATCTGAAATATATTGAAAAAAAACAGAGTAAATTCAAATACATACCCAAAATTAGGTTTGTTACATTTCCTGTGCTGCAAGGAAAACTATTATTATCTGAAACAGAAATTTTCCAGGCAATCCGAAAAAATATAGAGAAATACGGAAGCAAAGAGAGAGAAAACAATGATAAATTTAGCGATGATGAAGTATCACTAAAAATGACACATGTTAAGTCTGACCCAGAAAATAATTACTATGACCTAAACATTATTGTGGCCTATACTTCCAACACAAATTATGGTTATGTAAGCGATATAAATGAAAGCATCAAAAACAAAATCATTCTCGTTAGTCCATCCGGCGATATAGAGAGATTTATTGATCATTTTGCTTTTACTATTTATAAAACTGTTGATGACATTTCTTATGTATCAAGAAATAAACGAATTAGCACTATTGATGAAACCATAGAAACAACCATAGGAGCTAACAAATCCAAGTACTATTCCATCTTTTCTAAAAAAAATTCAAGCAGCCCATTAATAAAAACGAATCCTCCAAATGCCTTAAAATTTTTTATTGAAGATATTAACGATAGAATTGGAGAAGCAACCAGCATAGCAATCATAATTTCATCTGCTTCTGCAGAAAATACAGATTTTGTTTACGAGTTTGGAAATAGTTTCTATAATGACAAATCGGAAATTATAGCTTCGGATAGAATTAAAAGATATGAAGAATTAAAGAGTAAAATACATGACAGTATATTTCATAGTAAATTCAACAAAAATGATGCTGATTCAGTATTTTCTGTTTCTGAAATAAAAAACAAATATCGCACAAACTCAGATTCATTAATGAACAATATTCAACACAATTACCAAGATCTAGATATTCTATACATTGGCATCAACATCAAAGTGCTAGCTGCTAAAAACAGAGTATACTTCAATGCCACGATGACAATGTGCGATATGATTCAAGGATTAAAGTAATCCAAAACACAGATTATTCACCTAGACTTTCATCGCTAAAGATTAATTATTCTTCTCCCACATATTTTTATTTCTGAAGGTTATATAATATTATTGCCATCCAACACCTCCAAACCCCGTGGCCAGTGTTTACATCATACCCCTGCTTTGCATTATTCTGGTTTTTTACCTTTCGGGATTTGAATTGCAATACCGAATGGGTTCAGGAGATTCAACCTACAATCCCGATCAAAATTCATCATTAATTGAATTTTTAACACAGCACAAAACAAAGACCAAGGAATATGGCAGGGCTCCGGTTGAGTATGGATCTTATCAGCATTCCATTATTGGATCATTAACCAACAATACCGGCTCATTTGTGTACGAGTACCCGCTGATTCAGAAACACAAAGGGCGGTCCCACATTGTGCTTGAACCACAGGAAACATCACGGCAGGTTGATACTTTCGGAGTGCCCAAAAGCATCGTAAGCGTTAAAGATGATGGCATGAACATCGTTTCAACCGCTACACAAGAGGAAATTCTCCTCCATTTCAACAGAAATGGCTGGTACTTTAAACATGGCGAAGATTGGGGCGTGGATTACACCCAGTTGGTTCATGAATACGATTCTCTCACGGGGAAAATTGCCGATGATCTGCTGAAGCAACTGTCTCAACATAGCAAAGATTCCTACTTCAACCGGGTTCAGGCCGCCCTCAATTTTGTGCAGTTTATTCCTTACGGTCAACCTAATTTCAGCACAGATGAATGGTACTATCACGGTTTGAGTTTGCCGCCAGAAAGCTTTATTCTGGGCTATGCCGACTGCGATAGCAAATCACTGTTCTTCGCCTCCATACTTAAACATTTAATTCCAAAAGAAAATATTGTTATTGTGCATTGTCAGGTAAAATCGGCCTATAGCAGATCAAATGGTGCGCACGCCATGGCCGCTGTCTCCGATTTAAATATTTCAGGGCAAGCAGTTACCCATAACAATAAAGAATATCTATTGCTGGAAACCACCGCACCAAGCGAAATAGGCAGTTTCGACTGGGTATCATTTGAACTTAGAGAAATTCACGGAATAGGATAATGCACAGTTTTTTTCAATGGTTGAGTGAATTGGAGAGAAGTACGCAATGGCTGTTGTTCGCCTTTGTAGTGTTGCTGATGATTACCATTCCCTACTTTTCTGTCGTTAAAAAATACATTATTCAACTAATCAGGAGGGAAAAACTGCATATTGAATTTTTCGAATTACAATCAACGCCATACATACACATTGGCACCGATAAAGATGGAGCTGATTTATACGCTGAGATAAACGGAGATGGCGTTTTCATTGAAGGATGCTCAGCAACGCTGATGTGGAAAGTAACCGGAGCCAGAAATGTGGATGTTGACCCTATAGGAAAATCGCTGAAAGGAAATTCGGGCACCACCATCATCCGATCTTCAAGCCGAAACTACACATTAACTGCAACCGGATTCAACGGCAAACAGATCAGTGCCCAGATTCAAATTCCTCTGCAAGATATTTTTCATTTGGATGTAACAGCATTAAGCGCACTGAAGCACACGGGTGCAGAGAGGGATTTAACCACCGAGGCACTGACACATGCCCTGCCCGACAACCGCAAATTAACCCGCGACAAGCCGATGGCGGGAAAAAGGAATTCACTCGTGAATCCGGGCGTAAGCAGATTAAACCCTGAGCCGGTGGCTTTGCGCAACGACAAACGGCGACTGCTTCACAGTGCCCTGGACAAACGGAGAATTCTGGCTGTTTATCGTTTTACAACCACCAAATACAATCAAATCAGGCATTTCTTCAACGAAAAGGAAACTGATTACCAAAAAAGCAACTAAAAACAAAAACCAATACCATGAACGAACATGTTGATTACTCAGCAAAACCGGCAAAAGGAATCACCCGATTTTTCTGGTGGTGCGCCGGTGCAGACAAAGAAATTTTAAAGTACTCCAGTTATGCCGACCATGTAAAATATGTAGGCATTGGAGGCATTGTACTGGCAACCGGCATTTTGGCATCGCTGTCTATGTTTTTTGCAATCAATTACATTTTTGAAAATGTTGCCATCGCCATTCCTGTAGGATTGCTTTGGGGTGCCATCATCTTCAACCTGGACCGTTTTATCGTTTCAAGCACGGGCAAAGGCGATGGAACAGACTCAATAACCTGGAAAGAACTCGGAAATGCATCTCCTCGATTGGCCATGGCAATCATCCTAGGGTTCACCATTTCGGCACCGCTTGAGGTATATATTTTCCAAAAGGAAATTGACAGACAATTTTACAAGCTGGATCAAGAGGAACAAAAAATAGAAATTAAAAAAATTGAGGATATTTATACAAAATCACCTGAATTTAACAAACTCAATCAAGACAAGGCCGTATTAGAAGACGAAATTAAAAAGCTTGAACAGGAACGCGAAAAATATCAGGGAGAAGCAGCCAGAGAAACAAGCCAGGCCGAGGGTGGTTGTGGTCCGAATTGTGAGAAATTCGAAAAAATGGCCAAAGAGGTTCTGGGGCGGGTAGACGAGAGAAAAAAGAAAATTGCAGACATTGATAAAGAACTTCAGGTATACAAAGACAATAAGAACGATAAAATTAAAAAACTAAGTGAAGTAAACAACAAAGCACACGGCTTGTTGGACAGGTTGTTGGCATTGCATGCCATTCCCGGTTCCGCCTGGCCGGCCTGGATGATTCGCCTGATGTTCGTGTTTATTGAAATTGCACCGGTGTTGCTGAAATTGATGCTCATCAAATCGCCGTATGATTACATGAGTGAAAATGTAAATCAGATTCTGGAGACCAAGCAAGGCATCAACCGCGAACACATTATTGATGAGAACAGCAAAATGCACACCATGAAAGGTTTCTACAACCCCAAACGCATTATTGCCATTGTGGAACATCAAAATTCCAAAGAAGAGGAGAATGCTAAGGAAGCCATTACCCTGTTTGCCAAGCAGGAAAAAGAAGAGATTCAAAAAGATCCTTCATCCTTCGTAAAAACCGATAAAGAAAGCTAAAAAGCTGTTTCCATGGCGCTGCCTTTTTTATATGTTAGAGGTGTATTCAGCGGTTATTACCTAACCGATCAGAAAAGTACACTCACCGAAGGCCAAACCATGCCGGAGCCTGACAAACATAAAGTTCGGGTGTACAGGGGTGAGTTGACTGATTTTGAACCAATCAACGAATTTAACCCTCAGGAACACCTGAACCGTGATGCCTTGTTTTTGTATAATGTTACCAATATTCAACTGCTCCCCGGAAACAAGCAGCACATTCAGGAAAAGGTGATTTACGACTTTGAGCAGGTCGTGATTAAAGATGCGAAGGTCAAAGATTCCTGGGAAATTGACGGCAAAACCTATGGCATATTGGAGGGTACTTTTTTGGGCAAAATCAAACAACCGTCTCATGCACCCAAACCTCCCGACCCCGCGCCACCCGGACCTGAACCACTGCCACCAACACCTCCGGATTCTTCGTGCTTATCCCGTTTATCCGGTTGCGGAATCAGATTATGGGATATTCTAAAATGGCTGTTGCTTCTGCTTTTGTTGTTGTTACTGCTCAAAAAATGCAATCAAAGTGGGTGTAACTTCAAATTGAACAATTGCAAGGAATGCGAAGCGGAATTGAAAAAACTGAGAGAACAGATTGACAGTTTAAAATCCGACAACACCATGGATTGCAGTTCCACAGCTAAATCAGGTGGTCGGGGAATAACGGAGAAAAAACACATACTTGGAACAAAGTCGGGAAATGTAGTTATCGAATACGACATGGAGACTGTGCCCGACAAACTAGAAGTGTTCTATGAAGGCAAGCTTGTTGCTTCAACAAATCAGGTTCCCGGAAATGTAAAAGGCTTTGTGGGTGCATCAAACCCTGCGCAGTGCTGTGGATCCGTTAACTTCAATTTTGAGTATAACAAGGCAGATTTTTGCATTGTCAGGGTCACCGGTGGTGATAAAACAACCAAATGGAAATACACCCTGAAATGCCCACAATAAAGATGAATTTTAAGCTAATGATAAATTAAAATGCCGCTGAGTAGTCAAATAGGAATTGATCCAAAAATCATGGAAAAGCTGCCGACAGATTTAATTAAGCGGCAGGTTTACATATACAATAGTCTCACATTGATGCTGTTTGTAGTGGGTTTGATTTCAGCCGTTTCAGCCACTGTTTACTCACTCATTTTGTTTCATCAGTGGTTTCTCGCAATTGGAATTGGCATATTTATAGGTGCCCTTGTATTTAATTTATATCGCTTGTTTCTCATGACAGGTCTGGATTTAAAAGGAAGTACCCTCGATTACTATTATACCAAGCACGAGAACCATTATCAGGAGCACAATTTTTATGGATTGCCGGGGACTGCATATCAGCATGCTGATGAAATACTCAAAGGATGGGCGGCAGGTGCAAAAGACCAGTTGAGAGATAAAATTCATACCAATCCGTCTCAACCCCGAAATATGTTCACCATTGCAGTAAGGGTTTTTGTGATGGCCCTGCTGGGAGTCATTTTTGCCAATGGCCTTGAAATATTGATGTTCAGCCAGCAAATCAATGTGTCAATGGCTCAACTGAAAGATTTGTTGCAGCAGCAACCCAATGACTGGACTTATAAATACATCCTCACCCCTTCTGCCGACGAACCCTTTATTCTGATTAATGCCAATTCCCTGCTGCTTACTTTCGATGCATTGGCAGCGGGTCTGGGTAAATGGAAATTAATTATAGATATATTGGTTTTGAGTATATACATGATTCCGTTGATTCTAATTTACAGGTCGCCCGAAATCCGACACGGGGCTTATGTTCAGGAACTGGCGCTTCACGAAATAAATAAAACAACTTATCACTATCTCATCACCCAGAAATATTGTTATACATTCTCTCTCCAGGTGAAAGAAATGTCCCTATATTTTAACAAACATTCCCACGAAGCCAGAAAAAATTTGACCACTAATTGAAATGACGAATGAGAAGAAATATTTCAATGTTTCCCAGATTTTTTTCTGGGCATTAATTGCATTGTTAATTATTCTCTTTATTGTTAAGTCGGATTGGGGATTGTTCAATGAGGGTAAGTTTTCAAGGCAATATTTATTCGATGATTCGATGAATAAAATTGCGGTACAGGAGGAAGAAAATAAAAAAACTGAAGAATCTGATGACTCTGCTTTAATAAAACGCACATGGCAATGGAAATCCTTTGATGGGAAAACTTACTCACTTCGCTTCAGTATTCCGAAAAGGGAATATGAATCTTCGAAAATGGTCAGACTCAAATCTCAGCCAAACCACTCTTGCTGGAATGAAATGTTTAATCACGACAGAAAAGGCCTGAGAAACATGGTGGAGGGCTACAGGAACATCATCAAGGAGCAACAACTTGATTACATGCAGGCCTTGCAAATGGTTGTTTCAAGTGCGCAAAATTTTGAATATACCTATGTTACCAATAATACCCAGCCGTGCAGGAAAATAAAGGATATTCTTGGAAACAAGCCCTCAACAGATTGCAAATCGCAACCCTATCCACACGGCTGCTGCGATAATGTAGAACCCTTTGCCGTTTACTCGCCCATTGAATATGCAGTCAATGGGGCAGGCGATTGTGACACCAAGTCGCTGTTTGCAATGGCCATTCTGAAATGCTTGAATATGGGCTTCGATGCTGAAATGCTATTTGGAGAGGTTGAGGCCGGTCATCACGCCATGCTTGGCGTTTGCGTTCCCAACCCGCCTCACAGAAACCTATACGCCAACGACCTGCGAACAGGGAAACGCTATTATGCCTGGGAATGCACGCAACGAAACGACAATGCCGACCTTGGCGCACCGGTATGGCGCATGTTCAAAAACTGGAGAGTCCACCCCATTAGATAACTAAACAACTACAAATATGAATACAGGAGTAATGAACCTATTGGTTTTAAGCGTTTTGGGAATTGGCTATATGTTTGCCTTCACCAAACTGCAACAGGCTTTTTTCGCCAAATTCTCGAATCCATCTAAAAATCAGGCGGTTTTAATTGTGTTTATGTCCTCCTTGCTCATGGCAGGTATAAACCTTTATCATATTGCTGATTTAACGAATCAGGCCCTCACCTTTTTTGTAAATGAAAAGCAACTATCCAATGCATTCCTCTATGCAATCGGATATTTCGCAGGTATGTGGGTGTTTTCACTCATTTTTTTCCGATTGAGTTATTTGGCAGTAGGTATACTGACACCGGAAAACGAAGATGTGGAGTTGACAAAAAATAATGTTGAACTGGCCTGGACGCATGCCGTCATTCTTGTGGTTCTGGCTTTTGTCATTGCTCCGGCTCTCACCAACATTGCTGCAGGATTTATTCCTTACCCCAAATTCCCGAGTGTATAAACAACTAAAACCCGGTAATCTTTTCTAAAGAATTGGTAAAATGAATAAAATTAAAATTGCCATATTCTCTCTATTAGGTGGATCCGCTTTGTTTCTAAAAACCTGCCTTACCGAAGAACGAGTTTTACTCAATGCCGAGAAAAATGCTTCAAAAAGAATAGCCAGCACAGTTGCTGCAGAAAAGGCCATTCTTACTGCTAAAATTGAGAGTAATAGCCTAATTCGGTCAAGGCTCGAAAAAATAAAAAACATCATTGATATTGTCCCGTTTGATAATTTATACGAGATCTATAACAATGAAAATTTTATTCAAAAAACGAACAGCGAGGTACTAAGAAAATCTCATATTCCTATTCTGCGGGCAGCCCTGAGAAAACACTATAAAAATAACGATAGTTTCCCTGAAGAACAAATTAAAGAGCTAATTACAACAGGTGAAAGTCAAAACTATAAACTTGAAATCATTCCGTTACATAAAATCAAGATTTTTCTGAGTAACACCTATGCAGACCAGTATTTAGCCAATTATCTTGAGAGAAATTCCTGCAACAAGCAATTGGTTAATTTGCTGGAAGAATACAAGATTAAAAGACAATTGCAGGATGACGGACCATTAAGTAAACAAGTAGCATTTTGCAAAGAGCAGAATTGAAGGGTTTAGGGCCGTGCCTTATACAATTCAATATATCTTATCTTTATTAAAATTCCTTTGAAATCTGGGGTTACACTCACATTTCTTCAATCATCATATCGTTTAGATAAGCCTCCTTCATCAAAGTGCTGATTTCTGCGGGCTTTATAATCTCAAAACGAAGTCCTAATGCATAATTCCATTGTTCATTATTAAGTAATTTTGTGGTCTTTTACCGCAAATCTGAGTAGAAAAGCCGGGGTATGATACCTCAAGAAAGTAGAAATTGAGACTCTCAGTTAGATTTCTCACTCAATGATATTTTCGGAATTCTTATTCCCTTTGGACTTTTAATTATGTAATTTGTTTTCTTGCCTGAATCCTCTATTCCAAGCATTTCCTTAGTTACCAGATTCTGCA
>CANHCW010000030.1 GCA_947459165.1 Flavobacteriales bacterium | reverse complement strand
GGCCGAAGCACCGGGCAAAACAAAATTGCGTAATTCAGGCAATACTGCTGTCATTCGGTCAATTTCTTTCTCTAAAAACTCAACATCTGTTTCGAACAGCCCGGGCAAAACCATTTTACTGCCTGCTGCAGAAGCCAGATAAGAACCCAGGGTAAATAACCTGTCTTGAATTTCTGCAAGGGCATGAACAACCGAATCATCGGCTTCAAGGCTTCTGATCAATCCGAGCTGACTGTTCAGCTCATCTACAGTGCCATAACTTTCAACCCGAATGTGGTGTTTAGAAACCCTGTCGCCACCAATAAGTGCCGTTTTTCCGTCGTCGCCCTTGCGGGTATAAATTTTAAATGTCATTGATTGTTAGAAGTGTGCGGGAAAATTACAATCACCGGGCCTCATTTGTTTTGTATTTCGAGAATATTATACCTGCCTCATTGTTAATTTTTTGTTTCTTCACAGGGTCTATAATTAACTCTATTATAACATTTGCTTCAATTTAGAGTAACCGTAGAGTGGCATTTTTGTATTTCAAAATTCAAACATGAAAAAAATTACTCAACTGCTTTTCGCCGCGGGCCTCACATTTTCGTCTGGGTCCGCCCAGGTTATTGAACAGGTTAGTTACATCGGCGCCCTTGAAGCGGACCCCGCCAAAGACTGGACTGCCGGTTGGACCAATTTCAATCCTCAAAGCACCATTTACGCCGTTGCTACGGACGACACCACGCTGAACGCCATCAGCACCGGATCGGGTGGAATTAAGAATATTAGCGGTACCCGCACACTGTCAGCAAGCACGGTGTATTTGATGAAAGGTCTGATTGTGGTAAGAAGTGGAGGCAAACTGGTGATTCCTGCAGGTACACTAATCCGCGCTGAAGCCGATGTGGCTGCATCTCCAAAAAACTACGCATCCATTATAGTGGAACGCGGTGGAATGATAGAAATTAACGGCACCAAAGACAAGCCCGTCGTTATTACCAGCAACAAAGGCACCGGAGCAAGAAACCGCGGAGATTGGGGCGGAATAGTTATTTCCGGAAAAGCCAGAAACAACCAGGGTTCTGATGTTCAGGTTGAAGGTTTTAATAATGTAACTGCCGATCCCAATTTGGCTAAATTTGGCGGAACCGACGACAACGACAACAGCGGAACCATCTCCTATTTGCGCATGGAATTTGGTGGTTTGGCTTTCGAACCCAACAAAGAAATCAATGGCCTAACCCTTGGGTCAGTGGGCAAAGCAACTACCTTGCACCACATACAGGTTAGCTTCATCAACGATGACGGATTTGAATGGTTCGGAGGCAATGTAAATGCCAGAAATCTTATTTCTTACAGAATTACCGATGATGATTTCGATACCGATTTTGGTTGGGGTGGAGCCGTTCAGTTTGGTATCGCCGTAAAAGACACAACCCAATACGACCTTACCTACAATGCTCCTTCCGGCGCCAGCACCAGCGAAACCTTCGAAAGCGATAACGACGCTGCCGGATCCGGCAAAACTCCTTACACACGCGGAGTATTCAGCAACATGACTGTGGTGGGTCCCGTTCCTATTGGTTCCACTTATAATGCACTGGGAAGCGTGTCGAAAGCCGCTTTCCGTCGCGGAGCCCGCATTCGCAGAAACAGCCGCTTGAACATCATCAATTCCGTGTTCATGGGTTACAGAAACTTCCTGATGTACGACGGTGACAGCACCCTGAGAGCTTCTGGTGTTCGCGACAGTGCCTTCCCTGATGGCATGCTGTTCAGAAACAACCTCATTGTAAACTCTGCCGCTGCTGCCAGCGCAGGAAGTAGTAACACCGGTTTGATTGAAGTTGCCGCGGCCAATGCCTCACTAAGAGATCGTTTTGACGGATGGGTAAAAGCAGCCACCAATGCCAATAAAATTAACAGTGTGGCTTTTACCGCCGGCACTGTACTTGTTGACCCACAAAACCCTGCCACTCCCAATTTCCGCCCTGTAGCAGGTTCTCCTGCCGCTTCGGGATCAAACTTCAACTTTTCTCTGCTCAATACCTGGGGCGTTTTCAATGGTGTAAATACCATCAACTCCATTTCCCAGGTGAATGTTTACCCCAACCCGGCTTCAGACATGGTTTCAGTTGATTTCACTTCAATGGCCTCATTCAATGCCGCAGTTAAAATGACCGACCTAAGCGGAAAAACCGTGAAAGTATTTGGCAATTCAGCGGTGAAAAATGGTGTAAACAACATCAACCTGAACATTGATGGAGTGAACACCGGAATATACCTGCTTGTGATTGAAGGAAGCAACGGCAGAATTTGTCAGCGCTTCGTGAAGAACTAAAAAAACAGTATTTGTTAATCATAGGTTTGTTTAAAGGGAGTCCCGCCGCAAGGCGGGATTTTCTTTTTTAATCCAATCGGGTTTGTTTTGCTGTGTTATGACTTTTACGATGATAGATGAACTGATAAAACCATTTAATGCCTCGGCAAACCCGGAAAAAGCCGCAGAAATGTCGCGCTACATGAAAAACCGATTTCAATTCTATGGCATTCCCAAGCCCCTGAGAGCTGAATTGCAAAAGCCCTTTCTGCAAACATTGTTAAAAGCCGATTATCAAACCATTGAATTGGTTATTTCAGAACTGTGGAACAATTCACACAGAGAAATGCAATACGCTGCAATGGATTTGATGATAAAAACCAAAATTTGGAAGCACGAAAAAGCAATCACCCTGCTTGAAAAGCTAATTACACATAAAAGCTGGTGGGACACCGTTGATTTGCTGGCAGGACGGTGCGTGGGATCATACTTTCTTCATTTCCCGGAAAAACGGGATGAGGTAATCGAAAGTTGGATTCAAAGCCCAAATATGTGGCTGAACAGAACGGCCATTATCTTTCAGTTGAGTTACAAACAGCAGACCGATGAAGGATTGCTTTTTCATTGCGCAGAGTTCTTCTCGGGTTCCAAAGAGTTTTTTATTCAAAAAGCCATTGGCTGGGCCTTGCGGCAATATGCCAGAACAGCACCCGACCGGGTTTTGCTCTTTGTAGAAACCCACGATTTAAAACCACTGAGCCGCAGAGAGGCGTTGAAACATTTTCCCAAATAAAAAGGGACCGCCAATGGCAGCCCCTTTTTATGTAGAACCTATTTCAGGAAAAATTACTTGGTCGCTTTGATGTTAAAGGTGATGTCCATCTCCTTGTTCACAATACCATCTTTTACGGCTTTTTGAGCAGCTTCAGCCAAGCCCAGGTTTTTGCTGTCGTAGTTCACTCCCCACTCAAGGCGGTTAATGGTAGCTTTGCCGGTGGCTGAAATGCTGTTTCCTTCCATTTTGATGTTGGCAGGGAAAGTAATTTTACGGGCAGAATCGCGCAGGGTGAGGTTGCCTGTAATCTCGTGTGTAGAAGCTTCAGCAGCTTTTTCTGCAACTGAAACGATTTCAAACTTCGCGGTGGGGTATTTCTCAACATCAAAGAAATCTTTGGCTTTGAGGTGACCAACCAGTTTATTCTGATAAGCAGTATCCTTTAAATCTGTGTTCTTGATGCTGTTCATGTCAATGACGAATGAACCGGCAACGAGTTTGCCACCTTCTACTTTCAATTCACCTTCTTTCACAGAAATGGTGCCTTTGTGCTCGCTGGCTTTTACGATTTTCCAACCGCGCCATTCCAGGTTGCTGGCTGCTGCATCTACTTTGTAAGTACCGGCACTGTCGCCTGCTTTGGCAGCATCGCCTGCTTCACCTGATTTGCTTGCGTTTCCTCCGCAGGAAGCCAAAAATGTGATGGCCATCATACCTGCTGCGTAAAAAAGTTGTTTTTTCATTTTTTATGGTTTTCGTGTTTTGTGTTGCAAATATATTTGTTCAAACAAATAAAAGCAATAACCTTTGAAGAATATTGGAAATCTGTTTGTAGTTGAATAACAAAGGCTGGGTTATTTGGTTTTATTTTTTAAGACAACAAATGGTGTTTTTTCCTTAAGCCATTGATTCATCTGCCCCTTGTCCGGCTTTACTTCCAGCATCAACGAACCCAGAATTACATCCGTATCGCCATCCCCATCACAATCACCAATATCAGAAACAATCCAGCGCCCAAGGTGAGAAAGAGGCAGTTGCGCAGGTTTAGAAAAACCTTTTCCGTTTCCTTTCCAAAGCAGGCAATCCGCAGGCTGAGAAACGGTCCAATCGGGGAAAAAGGAAACGCCTAATAAATCCAGCTTTCCATCAAGATCAAAATCGGCAAGGTGCGCGGCATACGCCCCCGGCATGGGCAGAAAGTATTTTTGTATGAACCTGAGATTACCTGTGTTTTCAAAAACATATATTCCGTGAAAGGGCTTCACAATCGGATCGTAATCCGCATTGTCACCTGCTGTGTAGATTATATCTTCATCACCGTCACCATCTATGTCTTTGAGTTGAAATCCACTGCTACCGTAATACGGTGGAAATTCGAGGAGCACAAGCGATTTAAAGTTTAAGCGTCCCTGATTTAAAAAAACTTCTATTCTCTCTCTTGCCTGTCCAAACAATGCAACAATATCGAGCCTGCCGTCGGCGTTTAAATCTGCAATGTAACATTTTAATGCGCCCGGGGTAGTAGACAGTTTGCTTTTTTTAAAACCTTGATCTCGATTTCCGCTGAACAAAGACAAACTGCCTGTGAACTTACCAAATTCACACACAATGAGTTCCTCTTTGCCGTCTTTGTCTAAATCGGCCACAGTGGTATGAACCGGCCTTTGCAATTTATCCACCAAAAGGGCCGGGGGCATTCGTTCATCGCTGGGCAGAGCTAACAGCATTCCGGTTGCCGCATCTGTTGGTGAAAATGAGCCCATCACCGTTACAATATCTTCATTATGCCCTTGTATAAAATGAACTGGTGCCTGTTCCAGTTCGCCTATTTTTTTAGTCACAAATCGAGACCCGAACTCGATGAAGTTACCGACACCGGCATCCCCATATATTAAGTTACCGTTCTTCGTCCATTTCAACAAGGTAGTAGAAGCTTTGTCTTTAATCCTAACTGGTGTTTCAATTGAAAAGAGAGTTTCCAGAAGAGGATATTTTGACACCTTACTCGGAAGGGAATTCGGCGCCTTTGACAGGTAATAGCGATAAATCTTATTCCATTCATCATCAGACAGAATGGGGTGTTCAGGAAAAACCCCTGCTCTTTTCACCTTTTCGCCCCCCTCCCCTTTTTCAAATAATGAATCGCGAGAATATTCTGAAACATAGCGCCCCATAAATTTGGCCATAGAGGGGAAAATATGATTTTGCCAATACTCTTTCGGAAGCGAAGTCGGATCAGGATAAGTATGACAACTACCGCAAACTCTTTGGGCTAGTTTTTCATCATTGCTGCTAGAATTGAAGTCAGCACAGCGTTCTAAAATACCAATCAGAATAAATGAAGTAAACAAAAAACAACTGAATTTTTGCATGTTGGCAAGATTGCAAACTGATTATAATTTTATTGTTTTTTTTATTGCTATTTTTTGTTATTTTTTTATTACCCTAATATTTATTAACGAATAGATAATATAATTTCTGAGAGTATTACAATTACTTAAATCAAGGTTAATAAATCAGATGAATTTTTGCCTAACCAACTTAAATAAAAATGAAAAAGTTTACTATGCTATTTGTTTCGGCTTTCTCGGTAAGCCTTGCGTTCTCGCAAAATGCATTTCCTATGCAAATCGATACACAATGGAGTGCCAAAACAATCTGGATGCCCCGTTCACCCTTTAACCAAAGTGTACTTTTTGTTGGTGGTGTTGACACCGTAGCCACTACCCCCACCTACGGCAATCCAACGGGTAAAACTGTAGCCAAGCAGTGGCACGACTTTATTGGAGTTGCCAAAGATGATCCCAACTCTTCCGAAGGATGGGTTATCATCAACCACGAAATGACTCAAAAGAACGACAGAATTGGAGATGGAGGGGGTATGACCATGTTTAAATTGCGTCGCCTCCCCAACGATCAGCTCGAAATTTCAAACCAAACACTTGCAGACGGCAGAAGTGGCAAATTTTTCAATGTAGATTTCGCAAATACGGTGGGCGAGACTGGAATGAACTGCGGAGGAATCAATGGAGGTAACCGCATTTGGACCGCAGAAGAATGGATGCAAAGCAGCAACCTTTCTGTATCAACCTTCCTAAGAGATACATCGGATTTCATAATTGGTACAACTACACCTGCAGGATTCCCTGGCTTCAATGGTAAAAAATTGCCCCGTTACAAAAACCTAAACTGGATGGTGGAAATTGACCCAAAAACCGCCAAAGCGATTCGTAAGCAATATAACTGGGGGCGTGCCGGTTGGGAGGGTGGAGTTTTAATGCCTGATAAAAAAACGGTATACCTTTTCGAAGATGGATCACCTGGTATTCTCGCGAAGTTTGAAGCCAATACTGCAGGCGACTTCACCACAGGAAAATTGTATGTTTACAAGCAAGATGCACCTACCAAATGGATTGAAATTGAAAATAACCTCGATACATTGTCCGAACTCAATGCAGTTGCGCTTCGTCGTGGAGCAAGCATGTTCAATCGCCTTGAATGGGGAGCCTATTTTAATGGCCGTATTTATATCACAGAAACCGGACGGGATGCATTAAATTACAACTCAGGCAATGCTCTGAGAGGAGTTGTTTCACAAGGGCTGATTGATGGCTACAAATATCGTTTTAAGTTGATAAACGGCCGTCCATTCGGTGGAACCGACGCACAAGCCGCTGACTCAGTTCGGCTTGGGAGATTTGCCGATTATTATGGGCGTGTACTGGAATTCGACCCAATAAGCAACAGCATTCGTTCGTATATTGAAGGTGGTCCGTATTGGATTCAATCGGGTTCACAAAACCGCTTTGCCTACCCAGCCATTCATCTTTCAAACCCAGACGGTTTAGATTTTATGAAAATTGGCAAGAAAAACTACATGATTATTCAGGAAGATTTAAATGGATCTTCATGGAACAGAATGCCCGCTGGCATTACCCAAACCATTTGCGAGACATTCCTTCTTGATATGGATATTTCAAACCCTTCCTTTAAAGATTTGATTCGCATAACCGCTTGTGCCCCAGGTGCGGAAGTTACAGGAGCCACTATGTTTGACAACCGTACAATGCTGCTGAATAGCCAGCACCCCAGCACTTCCAACCTTTTCCCGTATAACAACTCACTAACTTATGCCATTACCGGCTTTCAAGATATTGCCACACTTGCAATAAAAAATGCCGAAAAGCAAGAAAGTGGGTTCAGCATTTTCCCAAACCCCGCTGCAAGACAAATACAGCTTTCTGAAGCCATGGACATTGCCATTTACAACGCCAGTGGTCAGAGGGTTAAAGTAGCCCGCAACGCTGAAATTATAGATATCAGCGACTTGAATAGCGGAATTTATTTTGTTCGCAATAACAAAGGAGAAACCGTAAGGCTCGTAGTTCAGTAATTTAAAATTTTTAAGGTCAAAACCGGAATCTGAAAAGCTTCCGGTTTTTTCTTTTAAAATGGAAATAACATGAATAAATCGCAGAAAATCCTTCAGTTTACAGCACTCTTTTTTTTACCCTGTATCTTTCTTTCGTTGCAGCGACAAAATGACAATCCTGAAACCATTATTTCAGAAAGGTACAAAGAAAGACAGCAGCAGCTGACTGAATCCATTAATGCATTGCGGGTGGTTTTGAAAACCCGTAATAAAAAGCAAATAGTCACGCATTACGGCAATCTGCGAAGGGCCTTCAAACGCTGGGAATACCTGGCTGAATACAAACACCCGGCTTTGTTTAGAGAAAAAATTAACGGAGCCCCGCTGCCAAAAATGGAAGAAAATGCATTTGGAGCGATCATTATTCAACCAACAGGCTTACAGGTAATGGATGAGTGGATGGGCGATTTGAACTCGGATTCATTTTTACTGAAAATGGATTACCTGAGTAGTAACTTACTTCAAACAGTTCGGCAAATTCCCGACAATCCAATCTGCTACGACCATGAAATATTTGAAGCCGGCCGACTGGAACTGGTGAGGCTTTTTACACTGGGATTAACGGGCTTTGATTCTCCTGGAACCCTCTCATCGCTTGAAGATGCCAAGACCGTTCTTAAAACACTGAATGAAGACTTCCTCCTCTTTTTGAATGATGACAAAACCACTGGCAGAGGGCTGAAGGACACCATTTTAACTGCATTTAATTATGCCGAAAAAATGTTAAACAATCAACGCGACTTCAACAAGTTCAACCGGGCTGAGTTTCTCATTCGCGTCATCAATCCCCTGTATGCCTCTCTACTCGATTTGCAAACCGAGCTTCAGATTCCTTATCCTAAAGAAACGAGATCTACCCCCGCGGCACTTGAGTACAAGGCGAGACTTCTTTTTGCAGACAATTTTTTAGATCCTGCGTATTACAGTGGTTTGCCCTCACAATTCAGAACCGAGGAAGTGAAAAAACTGGGAATGCTTTTGTTTTTTGACCCTGTATTGTCAGATAACAATCAACGGGCATGTGCAAGTTGTCACAAACCCGAGCTGGCCTTTACCGATGGGCAGCCCAAAAGCATTGCCACCGGATTTTCAGGCACCGTTAATCGCAATTCGCCTTCACTCATTAATTGTGTGTTCAGTGAACGGTTTTTTCACGATCTAAGGGCCGAAGCTCTCGAAGATCAGATGACCCATGTGATTGCAGACGCAAAAGAATTCAATACGAGCCAACACAAAATTGTGGAAAAACTGTTGTCCAGCAGTGAGTATAAGGATTTGTTCAACAAGGCTTTTGCTGGCTACGGCACTTCCACCTTAAATCCCCAAACCATTTCCTTTGCCATATCTGCCTATGTGGGCTCACTCAATTCTTTTAACTCCGTATTCGACAAATACGCAAGAGGTGAAATAAGCCAAATTGACGACAATATTGTGCAAGGGTTTAATTTGTTTATGGGCAAAGCCGCTTGTGGAACCTGTCATTTCGCACCCTTATTTAGTGGCACCGTGCCTCCCGATTTCACAGAATCGGAAAGCGAAGTACTCGGTATTCCGGAGAGCTGGCCGACAAAAAATCCTATCTCCGACAAAGACCCCGGCAGAGCTGGCGGCAGGTTAAAGGAACAGGTTGATATTTACCGACAATCATTCAAAACTCCTGGAATTAGGAATATAAAAAAAACCGCGCCCTACATGCACAACGGGGGAATGAAAACCCTGGATGCTGTTATGGATTTTTACAATAAAGGGGGTGGAAATGGCATTGGATTACACTTCTCATATCAGACCCTTTCTTCGGACAAACTCAATCTCACCAAAAAAGAAATAACACAAATCATAGCCTTTTTAAACAGCCTTACCGACTGCAATAGATTCAATAATAAACCATTGAAACTTCCCAAGTTTAGCGACAGCAACCTGAACACAAGAAAAATTGGCGGTGAATACTGATTTAGATACTACAAGAATAATCAAGTGTATTTTAATTTTCTTAATTTGGAATGACATTACAACCCGCCTTAACCAGACGGGTTGTACTAATTTTGTATCAGTTTATTCAAGCGCAAACACACTATTTTGGCACCCAAAAAGGCTCTCAATAGGCTCCACCGCATTCAAAATGCGAAGGATGCTCTCTACATACTCACCGGTGTGCTTCTCGCCACCGTTGGCTTAAAAGGTTTCCTGCTGCCCAATGGTTTTCTCGACGGTGGTTCCATGGGAGTTTCTTTGTTGCTCAACATCACTACCAAGGTGGATTTGTCCTTGCTTATTATACTCGTGAATGCACCGTTTATATACATGGGAGCCCGCCAAATTTCGATGGGCTTTGCCGTGAAAAGCGCTGTTGCCATTCTGCTACTCGCAAGCATGGTGCACTTTGTTACATTCGGACAGATCACCTCCGATAAGTTGCTCATTGCCGTTTTTGGCGGCTTTTTTCTGGGGGCAGGCATCGGCCTAAGCATACGCGGCGGGGCTGTTATCGACGGCTCGGAAGTACTGGCCATCAATTTTAGCAGAAACAGCAGCATCACCGTAGGCGATTTCATTGCCTTATTCAATGTGGTTTTGTTTTTGGTGGCTATGACCATGATCAATATCGAAACAGCCATGTATTCAATGCTCACCTATTTTGCTGCCTCAAAAACAGTTGAGTTCATCATCAACGGCATTGAAGAATACATTGGGGTCATGATTGTATCGGAACATTCCGATGCCATCAAAGGTCAAATTATCAGTCAAATCGGACGAGGAATTACAGTTTTCAAAGCGGAACCCGGTTTCGGATCTTCAGGTATTTCCAAATCCAGCGACGGCAAAGTTTTGTTTTGCGTGGTTACGCGTTTGGAAGTGAGCAAACTGCTATTGGAAATTGAAAAAACAGACACCAAAGCATTTGTTGTGCAGTACCCCATTAAAGCCACCAGAGGCGGAATGATTAAAAAACGACCTCTGCACTAAATCAGCTTTAAAAATCAGGCAAACTTGCGGTTCCCGGTAATCACCACAGCTTTCAAATCAAAAAGTATGTGGTACAAACCGTAGTAGGTTCTGTTGATATACAACGAATGCCTGGACCCCCTCGCCTTTTTGCTATTTCTCACCTCTGGCAATTCAATCAGCCTGTCCGCAAACTGATAAATGCCTGAAAAATATCTTTCATCTCCGAAATCAAAGGAATCCTTTGTAAATGGGAGGGTGAGCATGTCTATCATTTCCTTAAATAGGGGTGTAAAGAAGGCTATTTCCTGGGGCGAATCGTCGTGGTGCAGCAACTCCAGCTCTTTGAAGATAGACAAGGTTTTTTCAGAATCCTTGTAAATCTTTCTGTCCACCAGCCTGAAATACGGCGTGTAGAAACGGTCGGGAATTTCTTTCACACAGCCAAAATCAAAGATGTTCACCGTTCCGTCTTGTTCGAACAAAAAATTTCCCGGATGTGGATCGGCGTGTACCGTTTTCAATTCGTGAATCTGAAAATCATAAAAATCCCACAGCGCCTGACCAATTCGATTGCGAACCTCCTGCGAAGGATTGGTAGCCAGAAATTCCTTCAAATGCGCGCCCTCGAGCCAATCCATGGTAATAATTTTATCTGAAGACCATTGCGGGTAGTACTGAGGGAACCGCAAATTGGGAATGTGGGCACAGGCGGCACTCAATTCCATGCTGCGTTTGAGCTCCAATGCGTAATTGGTTTCTTCCATCAACTTTCCTTCTATCTCATCGAAGTAATTGTCAATGTCGTTTTTGCTCATGTTCAGCAGGCGAACAGCAAAAGGTTTCACCATGCGTAAATCTGAACCGATGGAATTAGCCACACCCGGATACTGAATTTTTACAGCCAGCCACTTGTCTTTGCTTCTGGCTTTGTGCACCTGACCAATGCTGGCGGCAGCCACCGCACTGCTGGTAAACTCATCAAAAAAGGCACCCGGCGTTTGCCCAAAGGCCTTGCGGAAAATCTGTGAAACCAGCGGAGCCGACAACGGAGGCGCAGAATACTGGGAAAGCTGAAATTTCTCTTGGTATTCGCGGGGTAAAATGCCCCTGTCCATGCTCATCATTTGCGCCACTTTCAGGGCGCTGCCTTTCAGCTTACTTAGGGTTTCGTAAATATCGCCGGCGTTGTCTTTGTGCAGTTCTTCTTTCTGCACATCAGAGTTCACCAGCTTTTTGGCATAATGTTTAAGGTAATTGCCACCAACCTTCACCCCTGCACCGGCAATATGAGCAGCCCGTTCAATGCGGGTTTTAGGAATCCGTTCCTGTGTTTTCATTTAAATCAGGAAAAGGATGTTTTGGCGCGCTGAAACATAAACTTGCCAAAATCCAGCACTTCATCGAACAGGTTTTCACCCATCAGCTTAAATACAATTCTCACTGTTTTTTCAATCGCCGCATCGGTGTCTTCAAAATCTTTCGAAGTGTCTTTTATCCAAAAATTCAGCAGGAACAAGGTTTGAACCCACAATCCATGCTTAAACTGATCGGTGATGAATTTCCTGTCGGCAATCTGCTTCGCCTCTACCCCACTTGCTACAACCGTTGAGGCATAATCCAAAAAAGCATGCCTAAAATCGCCCAGCGATGATTCCATTGGCGCAATACCTTTCATGGTGTTGTCCGACAGATGCAACAAATAGCTTCTATACTCAAACAGTTCCTGGGTCCACAAAAAATAAAAGGCACTCAGCTTTTCAGCCGCATTGAACTGATGGTACTGAGAGTCTGCCTCTAGTTTCTTGCGGGTAGTATCAAAAACATGCACCCAGAAGAATTTGTCCAGCGCTTCAAAATTTCCGAACTGCTCAAAAAAATCCTTGTCCGATTTTTTCAGCTTCTTCATAAACAGGTAAACCGATTCGGGCTTTTTTCCGTTCTCAAGCCGGTACTGAATGTATTTTTCAAGCAATGTTTTTTTGTCCATCTTTCAACCTCAGTAAATCAACCCGCAAAGGAACATTTTGTTTGAAAAAAAGTAAATAAGATTTGTTGCGCCCCAACCGTGTCAGAGCATTGTAAAATAAGGCGGTTAGCCTGAACGGAACGGACTTTTACAAATAGCGGTTGCCCACCCAAACAAAGCGGCGGTTCACATATTCAGGCGTGGTAAAACCTGCGTTTCCGCTGGGGTTGCCTCCACTTACATGAAAATCGCTGAAAGCCGCGTGCTGGTTTACAAATGCTGCCCCCGTAAAGTTGAAGCTCACAGGCGTGAAGGCTGCATTCATGGTTTCTGTGGTTTGCTTGCAGAAATTGGTGTCCGTGCTGTAGCACAAACAGGTTATCGCACCCAACTCTGTGGCAGCACGGGCGGCTAATTCCAAACTCTGTGCACTGCTTTCGGTTTTCACCACAAACAGCGCCGGGCCAAAACATTCGTGCATCCATACTGCGGTATCGGCGGCATCGGTAACCATCACCACCGGACTTTTCATGCGGGCATCGTGAAACTCGGGGTGCACCACAGTCAAACTGTCCAGCGCCACAGTTGTTTTGGTTTTGGCTTCATCTACCCTTTTCACCGTTAAGTCGTTTTGCACGGCGCCCAGTGTGTACGGACCCATTTTTGGGTTTTCAACCAATGCTTTTACGGCACCGCAAATACCAGCAACCACTTCGTCGAAAGTTAAATGTCCATCGGCGGTTTTAATTCCGTTGGAAGGTACAAAAATATTTTGCGGTGCAGTGCACATCTGTCCGCTATACAGGCAAGTGCTGAAAGCGAGATTACCAAAAACAGCCTGCGCATCGGCCACGCTATCCAGAATGACACTATTCACCCCTGCTTTTTCAGTAAAAGTAATTTTACCGGGCAAAGCCTCAATGTAATCACCAAAGGCAGAACCGCCGGTGTAATCTATCAATTTCACATCTTTGTGCTGCGCCAGCTCTTTGGTTAACGGATTGTCAATGGTATCGGCGGCCATTTGCACCAGGTTTTCATCCTGTCCGGCATTTTTCAGCGCCGCACGAATTTCTTCAATCACAATGGCAATGGGTAACACGCTTTTGGGGTGGGGCTTTACAATAACCGGATTTCCGCCCATTAACGAAGCAAACAAACCGGGTACTGTATTCCATGTGGGGAAAGTGCTGCAGCCGATTACCAGCGAAATGCCGCGGGGAATGGCCTGAAAGGTTTTGTGAATCTTTAAATCAAACTTGCCCATGGGTTTCACCCAATCCACGGTGTTTTCAAAACGATTCAATTCTTCTGTAGCCAAAGAAATCACTTCCATGGCCCTGTCGTTGGCGTGGGGGCCGCTGGCCTGAAAACTCATCACAAAACTTTGTCCTGTGGTGTGCATGGTGGCGTAGGCAATTTCAAAAAAACGGTTGCTCACGCGGTTCAGGGCATCGGTTAAAATGCTTCCCCTTTCGTCCACAGTCGTGTTTTTCCAGGCAGACCAGGCATTTTTTGCCCTGTCAATGAGTAACTGTGTTTCATATTGTGGATAGCGAATGCCCAATCCAACCATCATGTAGGGTGAAACCTCTTCTCCAACCCAGTGGCTGTGGTTTTCAGGTGCACCCAGACTAAAATTTTGGTTTAATTGTTTTTGAAAAACTTCCAGACCTTTCTGGTTCGCATCTTCAGCATACGCTTTCGGATTTTCGGGGTACGCTGCAAAAAACTCTCTTGTTTTTTGGGCACGAATGGCCTCTTGTATCATATTGTTTTGGCTTTGAGAAGTCATTTCTTGGTTGTGTATATGATTCAATTTTATGCTTGTCCGGTTTGGCCACCAAAATTCAGTGGAATGGCCGGATTGGCTGAAAACTCATCCAGTTCAATCTCTCCAAAAGTATCTTCAAACTTTCCAATGTTATCACTAAGCGCCATCAGCAATCGCTTCGCGTGTTGCGGCGCCAGTATTATTCTTGATTTTACCCGCCCTTTGGGCACTCCCGGCATCAGCCGCACAAAGTCAACAATAAACTCTGAGCTGCTGTGGGTAATAATGGCAAAATTGCTGTAGTTGCCGTCTGCAATTTCATCTGAAATTTCAATGTCAAACTGCTGCTGATTGTTTTCGGGGTCGTTGGTCATTCTGCTGTAATTTGCAACAAAGTTAATGTGGACAAGCTGATTTTTTTTCGCTATCGCACCAACAACTGCGCAGGGTAAACTTTTCTGCTGCAGGTTAAACCTTGGGCAAAAAAATGCATCTAAGTAAAAAAAGCTAACTTTGTCATTTACAACCGTGAAAAACCGTAAATATCCACTATTGCTTTCTATACTCTCCGGGCTTGCGAGTTTTACTGCCTCGGCACAAACCAACTGGAGTGAGCACATTGCGCCCATTTTATACAACAACTGCACCAACTGCCACATTGAAGGGGGCATTGCTCCCTTCTCTCTTGTGGGATACGAAAAGGCAGTGGCTCAGGCCGGCGGAATCAAAGCCACAACGGCTGCTCGCAAAATGCCGCCTTGGCCTGCCAATTCACAATACCAGCGCTACGCACACGAAAGAATTTTAAGCAACGAAGAAATTGCACGCATCGCAGACTGGGTAAACAGCGGCACCCCCAAGGGAGATACCACCAAGGCCCCGGCAAATCCCACACTTAAAAAAGGCGGCAGTATAACCGGTCCGGTTACAAACCTTAAAATGCCTGATTACGAGGTAAACACCAAGTCTGATGAGTACCGCTGCTTCGTTCTTCCAACCGGTTTTACGCAAGATCGTTTTCTCACAGCTCTGGAGGTAATTCCAGGGGACTTACGGGTTGTTCATCACGCCCTTATTTTTCACGATACAAGCAGCAAGCCACTGCAACTTGATGCCGCCGACCCCAAACCCGGCTATCTTAGTTTTGGTGGCACAGGCAGCAGCAAATCAGAGTTGATTGGCCTCTGGGTCCCCGGTTCTGAGCCGTATTATTTCCCCAGCGGATTTGGCATTAAACTGCCCAAAAAAGGCAATATTATTTTGCAAATTCATTATCCCGGCGGGGTTTCCGGCACCTTCGATAGTACCCGTGTTATTCTTCGCACCACCACCACAGCGCTAAGGCAGGTGGCCATTGCTCCGGCACTCAATCATAATGCGCCTTCACTGTTAAACGGCCCGCTTTACATTCCGCCAAATCAGTTAAAAACTTTCAACAATACTTATAGTATACCGGTAAATCTATCGGTTTTTACTGTGGGGCCTCACATGCACCTCATCGGAAAATCCATCAAAGCCATGGGGGTAACGCCCACCAAAGACACCATCAAGTTTGTTGATATTCCCGCGTGGGACTTTCACTGGCAACGGGCTTACACATTCCGTAACATTTTAAAAGTTCCCGGAGGAACCAATCTGTATGGCACAGCCAGTTACGACAACACCACTGCTAACCCGTTTAATCCCAACAATCCGCCACAGGCAGTGAGTTTGGGCGAAGGCACCAACGACGAAATGTTTTTGGTTTACTTCTGGTACACCCTTTATCAAAATGGCGACGAGAATATTGTGATAGACAACAGCGCATTAAAAAATGTAAGCAAAACGGTAATGGCTGAAAACCCCGATTTCAAAGTGTATCCCAATCCCGGAAGCGGTATTTTTAAGTTGGAATCTCCTGCTCTTCGTGCCGGCAGTTGCGGCATAAAGGTTTATTCTGCAAGTGGCAAACTTTTGGTGTACAAAACCATTAACATTGCAGCAAACCAACTTTCTGTTGATCTGTCTGAAATTCCTGCAGGGATTTACCTTCTGCAGGCCGAACAAAATGGCTTGGTGGTTCCGGCTCGCATTATTAAACAGTAATTTTATTTGGCCATACAGGTAACCGAAATTTCCACAAGGGCATCCTTGGGCAAACGGCTTACCTCCACGGTTTCGCGGGCAGGGTAATGATCTTTTGGAAAATAACTACCGTAAATTTCATTCACCTTCGGAAAATCATTCAT
>CANHCW010000029.1 GCA_947459165.1 Flavobacteriales bacterium | reverse complement strand
GTGTTTTTTGTTCTTGCAACAAAGCCTAAAATCGTAATTTATCCAAGTAATTTCCAAGTTAGATTTGGAATTTACTTGGATATTTTATACTTTTGTGAAGTGTTTAAAAGGATCTCAGAACGAATACTGAAGGAGGATTTAAAAGATTTTCCAGTCGTCACTCTTCATGGTGCAAGGCAAGTAGGAAAAACCACACTTGTTAAGCAGCTCTTCGAAGGCTGTGGAGATGATATATTGTTCCTTGACCTTGAAAAAGATGCCGACCGAAACAAACTGAGTGATGCCGAACTGTTTTTATCTGAACAACAGTACAAAACTGTTGTCATTGACGAAGCCCAGGCGATGCCTGAAATTTTCAGAATTCTACGGCCAATTGTGGATGAAAACCCTGCTCCCGGAAGATTTGTTTTACTTGGAAGTGCAACTCCTTCTTTGGTAAAAGGAGTTTCTGAGTCGCTTGCCGGCCGCACATCTTATGTGCGCATCCATCCTTTGTCTGTTACAGAAACAAAAACCAAGGACATTTTACAGCAATGGCTTACAGGCGGTTATCCCAAATCCGTTAATGCCACAAGTCAGCGCAGCCGCAATCGCTGGTTTTCCGGTTATACAGAAAGTTATATTCACACCGACATCAATTCCATGTTCGGATTGAGTTTGTCTCCGGCCATCATCGAAAAATTGTGGCTTATGCTTGCGCACAACCATGCCAACCTTTGGAATGCGGAAACTTTCTCTCGTTCATTGGGCATCAGCGGCACTACGGTAAACCGATACCTGGAATATTTGCAGGCAGCCTTTTTACTCACTGTTCTTCAACCCTGGCACAGCAATTTAAAAAAACGGCTGGTAAAATCGCCAAAGGTGTATTTGAACGACAGCGGCATTTTGCATCATTTTCACGCTTTAAATACAATGAACGACCTTTTCGGTCATCCCATCTGCGGGGCATCATGGGAAGGTTTTGTTTTGGATGAAATCATTAAAAACCTGCCCGAAAACTGCAACATTCATTTTTACCGCACCCAAAACGGAGCCGAGTGCGATTTTGTGATTTCACGAGGCGACAAGGTTATTGCTGCCTGCGATGCCAAATTCTCTAATTCGCCCAAAACCACACGCGGTTTTCTGCAATCACTGGAGGATTTAAATCCTGAAAGTGCATGGCTCATTACCCCCTATTCCGATACTTACCCCGTAAGCAGGTTGATTACAACCATTTCCCTGAAAGACTTTTTGGGAAAAATGAAAGAGTGGTGAATATTCTTTAAATTGTGGGTTTGATCAAATATACCACACCTGCTAACTCTGTCTGCTTCCAGCCAAATTCACTTATCAAGGCATTCCATCCGGCCTCAAATCGCTTTCGCATTTCGGCATCGCCCAACTCTGCCCGAATCGCATTGATTTCCGATTGGTTCAATGCTTTCGCCCATTGCAACGCCACTTCTTCCCCCAGAATAGAATCGTTCTGTAATTTCAAAGTGCTTTGCGCCCAGTCTGCGTGTTTGTAATATTCCAGGTTCTTTTCGGAAATGCGGGAAATGTAACCGCTGCAAACCTTGCAGCCCGGTACGGCAATCAACTTCATATCCCTCACCTGATAGGAACCCAGCATTCGAAACCCATCGCGAATGCCCCAGGGTAATGTTAACACTGTGCGGTTTTTCAACAGAACCTGATCCTGTTCGGTCGGCATCAACGCAACTTTGGTTAAATCTTTTGGGGGATGGGCGTAATGCTCAAACACGAAAACTGCTGCAAACAACAATGGCAACCCCAAACTAAACGCTGGTTTTCTCCATGATTGTTTCTCTAAAACCACAAACGAAAAAACCAGTGCAGACAGCATAAACAATTCGAACATGCGGCCGGTAGAACGAAAATGCTGCAATCCCGGAATGTAATGCAACAGGGAATTCGGCCAATACCACACATTGCGTCCTTCGATTTTAATGACCGGAAATGTGAATGCAAAAAAGCAGAGAAGTAAAAAGAGCCACAATCCTGTCGCCCCATCAGCCTTTCGGTAATTTCTCACATGGAAAAAAACCGTAACCAACAACAGCATCAGCAGCGAGATTCCGGCATATACAAAGTTTTCTGTTTCGGGAGAATTAGGATATTGAACCTCGAAACCAAACCATTTCCCTAAAGGTCCGGGGACTAAAAACGCCCTGATGTCGGGCGCTTCCCAAATGCCGCCTTTGGTATCCAATCCCTTTAAATTCAGCAAACGACTTACCACATGGCTGACGAGCAATCCTAACCCAACCCAAACCCAATGCCGGCGCTTCATTTTGGGCAGAATCTTACTCAAAAATCGTTGGTAAAGAAACCAAAGGAAAGTAAAAAAAACTGTGTACAGAATGGCGTAGTAATCGAATAGTACATTCAAAAGCAACATTCCTGTGGCAATACATAACATTCCCCAATTTTTCAGCTTGGCATCGTTGTCAAATGCCTTAAGAAATGCCAACAAGGTCCACGGAACCAGTCCAAGCAGCAGCAAATTAAGGTGAATGCCACTTTTGGCCAGCATATACCCATTGAACACGGCAAGAATGGAAACCACCAATCGGTTCAGCGGTGATTGCATCCACAGGGAAGTTAGTGCGTAAATGCCGGCGGCAAAAAGCAGCAGATTGAGATACACTGCCACATTGATAGACAACACCGCATCGTCCAATACGGCATTCAGCAAACCAAAAACGGGGGCATAGGTATGTCCAAGCAAACTCACTCCTTGCGGAGCCAAAACGGACTTTGTAAAAAACAAATCTGTATTGTGCAAAAGTGCATTGCTGCCAT
The DNA here is from genome assembly GCA_947459165.1 of Flavobacteriales bacterium. Classification (GTDB taxonomy): domain Bacteria; phylum Bacteroidota; class Bacteroidia; order NS11-12g; family UBA955; genus RGEC01. Next base: position 13,687 of record CANHCW010000029.1, on the reverse strand, counting down.
GTACGGCATTCCAGTACATGCAAAACACATCATCGGGCACAAGAAAATAATGAAGGGCCTTAACATCGGGCAGTATGAACAATTTTATAAGTGCAGCAGGCAGCAACCAGGAAAGTGCAAGCCATATCCGATTGGTCAGTTTGGCTGAACCAACGGTGTTCATGTTCAGCTTTTTCTGGCGATGGCTCTTTCTGCTGCGGCTACCACATCGGGGGCATCGAGGTGGTATTTGGTAAGCAGTTCTTCGGGTTTTCCGCTTTCGCCAAAACTATCCATCACGGCAACCATCTCAACGGGCAGTGGCATGTTGCGAACCAGCAATTGTGCAATACTGTCGCCCAAACCTCCGTTGATTTGATGTTCTTCTGCCGTCACCACGCAGCGGGTTTTACGGGCACTGTTCAAAACGGCCTCCGCATCAAGCGGTTTGATGGTGTGAATATTGATGATTTCGGCACTGATGCCTTTTTCTGCCAACATCTCCCCAGCCTGTATGGCTTTCCACACCAAATGACCTGTGGCAAAAATGCTCACATCGGAGCCTTCGTTCAGCATCAAGGCCTTCCCAATTTCGAATTGTTGATTATCAGGCGTAAACACCGGCCATTTTGGACGACCAAAACGCAAATAAACCGGGCCATGGTGATTGGCAATGGCCAAAGTCGCGGCTTTGGTTTGGTTGTAATCGCAAGGATTGATCACCACCATTCCTGGCAACATTTTCATCAATCCCAAATCTTCAAGAATCTGGTGGGTAGCGCCATCTTCGCCGAGGGTAAGTCCTGCGTGACTGGCACAAATTTTCACATTTTTATCGCTGTAAGCAATGCTTTGTCTGATTTGATCGTAAACTCTTCCGGTGCTAAAGTTGGCAAAAGTTCCAGTGAAAGGAATTTTTCCAGCTGTGGCCAAACCGGCAGCCAGTCCCATCATGTTGGCTTCGGCAATCCCCACCTGAAAGAACCTGTGCGGAAATGCTTTTTGAAACCCGTCCATCATTAGTGATCCGGTGAGGTCGGCGCACAGGCCTACGATGTTTTCATTGCTTTGTGCGGCCTCCAGCAAGCCGGCTCCAAATCCGCTGCGGGTGTCTTTTTGAGCTGTTACTTCAAACTTTTTCATTGTATTTATAGCGATAGCACGGTGTTGGTACCGCTGCTGATTTTAAAATCGAGTTTTTTGGTGTAAAGTGTTCGGGTTTCACTTTTCAAACGGTAAACCAGTTTGTAATCCCCCGGCTGCATGGTGATATATTGCAGGGTTTTGGTGCCATCCACCTCGGCCACCCATTCCATTTTATTGTCTTTTACCGTGAAAATGGTTGCCATGACATCGCGGGTGATGTTGAGTTGCAGTTGCCCCGGATTGGGAATTTCAACCGTATAGGTTTGATTTTGCCTGATGTTCACCCCTTCAATCAACATTCGGGGCAAGGTCAGAATTTCCAAATCATATTTACCACACAGGTATTTTTGGGTTGTTTGAAAATCCTGGGCGTTCAGGGTATTCATGTCTCCGTTTTTTCTCACAATCGCCTGCAAACGGCCATATTTGGTAATTCCTCCAATTTTCAGCGAAAGACCTCCCCTTGGTGTTTCAAGCGCTATGGTATTGTGTTTTCCCGCCACCAGTTCAATGTTGTTCTTTACCACGGCGGGCAGTGTGTGCACCACCACATTGTATTTGCGCATAGGATCAAGGTACAGCGTATCGGGAATGCCTTTACCATTCATGGTATGAACAAGATTCTCAAGGATTTGGCCGCTAACGGCATCGTAAACTGTAATGGGCACATCGGTTTCCCTGGGTTGGTTTTGGTTGTCGAGCAGATTGAACTGAACCGTTGTATTGTTCAGAGTCTGGCTTACAATTACCCCAATAATTTTTTGAAATTCCTCTTCGGTTTGTGCATTGTAGTAGCGACCGGCGCAGGAATAGGTTTGTTTGAATTTCTCGCCGTCGGTTCCTAAACCAATGATAAATGGCTGCAGAATGATGCCTTTTTTTTGCAGTTCTTCACTCACCGCACAGGGGTCACCGGGACATTCCTCAATCCCATCGGTAATGAGAATGATTATGTTTCGCGCAGTTTTGTCAACCGGAAAATCTTTGGCTGTCGCCAGCAAACTTTGCGTAATGGAAGTAAATCCAAGCGGTTTAATTTGCCTCAGTCGGGTGATAAACTGCTTGTGATTGTTCGCCGAAAACGGAACTTCAAGTTTGGTATCATTACAATCGCGCGCCGTGATGGGCTTGCCATGACCAAATACGCGCAGACCCACTTCACAGTTTTCAACACCGCGCAAACTGTCAATCATGCGGCTCATCAGCGTAACGCTGACAGCCCAGCGGTTGGTTTTGCCCATCTCTGCCACCATGGAACCGCTGGCATCGAGCAGGAATAGAATTCGGGTCTTTTTACCCGGAAATGCATTTTGAATCTGCCCGTTTAATCCGGTGGCCAACGCCAACGAAAACAAGAGGGACAGCAGTGTTTGTTTTTTCATTTAAAAATCTCCCAGTTCGGTTTCGGGGAGTTGCGCCATGGCTTTTTCAAATTGTTCGGCATTGGGTGCTTTTCCGTGCCAGGCGTGGGTGCCCATCATAAAATCGACTCCCATACCCATTTCGGTTTTCATCACAATCACCACGGGTTTTCCATTTCCCTGTTTAGCCCGGGCTTGCGGAATCGTGGCGAGGATTTCATCCATGTTATTGCCGTCCATGTACATCACTTCCCAGCCGAACGATGCAAACTTGCTGCCAATTTCATCAAACCCCATGATATCTAGGGTTGAGCCATCAATTTGCTGTCCGTTGAAGTCTACGGCCACAATCATATTGTCGAGTTTATTATGCGCAGCGTACATCACCGCTTCCCAAATCTGCCCTTCCTGCAGTTCGCCGTCGCCGGTTACCACAAACACTGTATTGTCATCCTGATTGAGTTTTTTGGCCAATGCCATTCCGCAGGCCACACTCAAACCCTGTCCAAGGCTTCCGGTTGCCACCCTCACACCTGGCAGTCCTTCGTGGGTAGCGGGGTGTCCTTGCAGGCGAGAATTCAGCAATCGGAAAGTGGATAGTTCTGAAACCGGAAAATATCCTGACCGGGCCAAAACACTGTAAAAAACCGGCGAAACATGCCCGTTACTCAGAATGAATACATCTTCATTGCGGGCCTCCATGGTGAAATTACTTGGATTGTGCTTCATCAGGTGGAAGTACAAAGCAGTTAAATAATCCGCCAATCCAAGCGAACCACCGGGGTGACCGCTTTGAACATTGTAAACCTGCCGCAAAATGTCGCGGCGAACCTGAGTTGCAATGGTTTTCAACCTGTTGCTGTCTGTCATGGTAGTTTGGTGACCCACATTGCAAAAATCAAGGCAGAAAGTCAATGAGTATAAACAAGTTTTCAAGAGATGAGAATCAGCAACACAGCGGAACCTTTCACAACTTCAGAATAATGAACTTAATTTCGCACATTATGTCATTCAAATTCTGGCCTTGCCTGCTCGTTGTATCTATACTTTCCTGCTCGGGAAAAACCATAGGAAGTAAAAAAAACGATGGTAAACCTACTTCTGATCGCCCTTGGTTGCTAGTAACCACTTTTAACCATTATTTCGATTCGGCAAATACGACTGAACTCAGGCGCGGCAAAGGATTTTTATACAAGCTGAAAGGCAGCGACAGTAAAATGCAGGCCAAATGGCTGGGGGAATTCAAACCTTTCAAGGAAGTGAGCATTGCTGAATTCATGAAAGCCCCTCAAAAGGGTTTCATGTTTGTGCCTCTCGATAGCCTGAATGGCTTATTAAAGGTGGTGGTAACCGACTCCATCGACTTCTTCGAAACGCCTGAAAAATGGCGATTTATTGAGAAAGGACAAACCCGATTTGATTACGGCAAACAGATTAGTTTGGTAAGCATTACAGGCGTAACCGCCATTACAAGGGCAATGGGTGTGGTGGCAGACAATCAGGGGGTTGATTTTCTTACCAAAAACCTGAAACCCTGGTTCGCCAAGTCAGATGTACTGCACATGAGCAACGAGGTTAGTTTCACTCCTGATTGCGTTTATCCCAAAGGCGGGACCAAATTCTGCAGCAAAAAAGAGCATTTCAAAGCCATAACGGATATGGGTTGCGACATTATTGAACTCACCGGCAACCACAACCGCGATCACGGAATGGACGCCTTCGTAAAATCGTATGAATGGTATCTGGAACAAGGCATCAAACCGTTTGGCGGAGGAAGAAATGCAAAAGAAGCCAACACACCACTGATCATAACCCTGAAAGACAGCTCGAAAATCGGTTTCATCGGGTTTAATGAAGTATGTCCTTTAGGCGAATGTGCTACCGAAAACGAACCTGGTGCGAACCGCTGGGATAGTGAGAAAGCTAAGAAGGTGATTGGCGACATGAAAAAGGTTCACAAATGCAATTATGTCATCGTGAGTGTTCAGTTTGGCGAGGTGGATGCCTACACGCCTTCAGCCACACAGGCGCCCATTTGCAGAGAAATTATTGATTACGGAGCAGATATGCTTTACGGCTCTCAGGCGCATCAAATTCAGCAGGTGGTGTTTTACAAAAACAAACCCATCTACTACGGTTTGGGCAATTTCCTGTTCGACCAGATTCACCGAATTGGAGTGAGGCAAGCCTTCTTTCTGCAAAACTATTTTTACAAGGGGAAATTAATTGCCACCAAGCCTGTTTTCACCTTCATGGCCGATACCCGACAACCCACTATTGCCAATGAAAGTCAGGAATGGGTGATGAAAAAATTGGTATATCAGTGATTGAACTAAAGAATGGGCTAATTCTATTACTAAATTTGCAATACTGCGATGAAAGATGTTCGGTGGAAACAGCTATTTTTCAATTTCGACAAAGCCTTTTCAAGGCTGAAAGAGGCTTTAGAAATGGGCTATTTGAATGAACTGGAAAGAAATGGACTGGTTCAACGATTTGAATTCACTTTGGAATTATCTTGGAAAGTACTGAAAGATTTTTTGCAGGAAAAAGGATTTGAATACAAACCCACACCGAAAGATACATTCAGAGAGGCGCAAAGGGCCGGCTTCATTGATTACGCCCAGGAACTCGTTGATGGCTTGGATTTGAGAAACGAATTATCCCACGACTATGACGGCCAAAAATTTGAGGCTGCTGAAAAACATCTCCGGGATGTCACCTTCCCCTGCATCGAAAGATTACATGGTTTTTTTTCTGAAATTTTAAAAACTGAAAATCCCGAGGCTTAATTGAGATGAAACCTGTAGTCAATGAATTCGGACTTTCAGAAAGGGATATGAACACAATCAATGGCATTTTTAAGCAATTTCCCGAAGTGCAGGAAGTGCTCATTTTTGGAAGCCGGGCCATGGGTAATTATAAGTTTGGCAGCGACATCGACCTGGCTATCATGAATGTTGTTGAACCTCAAACCGTAAGAACCATTTTGGGTTATTTCAGCGAAAGCTCTCTCCCCTATTTTGTCGATTTGGTAAATATCCGGCAGTTAACCAATCCGGAGTTTATCGATCACATCAAACTCAACGGCAAATTGTTCTTCAGCCAAAAAACGATTGTCAATCCGCAAATCTAAGGGCCAAAATCTGCCAGTTGCGGTGTAACAAACTGGCTTTATTTTCATCTAACCTCCAATGCATTTTATTTGCTTTTTCGCCCTAAATTCAGTATATTCGCGGGTTCAAATGCGGCTATTTTTAACGGTTTTGGTGTTCACTTCCCTGCTCTTCTCATGCAGTGATTATGGCAAAATCTATAAATCAAAAAATGCCACACTCAAGTACAACAAGGCTCTGCAACTTTACCTAAAAAAAGATTTCGCGCGCGCTGTGCCTTTGTTTGAACAACTTAGGGATGTTTACGGTCGTTCAACCGACAGCCTCGAACAGGTGTATTATTACACAGCTTATTGTCATTACGGCCTCGGTGATTACGAAATGGCCTCCATGTTTTTTAAAGATTTTACCGAGAATTTCACCTCCAGTAGCAAAAGCGTAGAGTGCGCCTACATGGCAGTTTATTGCGATTTCATGGATGTGGGCTCTTACGAGTTGGATCAAAATAATACCAACAAAATTATCGGAGCACTTCAAACATTTATCAATTACAATCCCGATACAGAATATGCCCAAAAATGCAACGATCACATTGATGAGCTGCGGGTTAAACTCATGATGAAGGAATACGGACATGTAATTCAGTATTACAACATGGGCGATTTCAGGGCAACAGTTCATTCGGCCCGCAATACCCTGAAAATGTATCCTGAGATTGAGAAAAAGGAAGAATTGGAATTCCTCATGGTAAAAGCCCAATTTCGATATGCCGAAAACAGCGTTGAAAAAAAGCGGGCTGAACGAATGAAAGAAGTGCTCGATCTTCATAACGACTACTTCTACAGCAATGGAATTGGAGGAAAGCACTATCAGGAAGTGCTGGATTTAAAAACAAGGGCAGAAAAAGAAATAAAACAACTAAACGAAAATATATGAGTCAGAATTCATCGCGCAACAATGCGGAAACCAGAGATTTGAGACACTTTGAAGACGAAACGCACAATGTTTACCTTTCTGCTGTCATCATTTCAAAGCGCGCCAACCAGATTGCTGAAAGGCAAAAAGAAGAGCTGCGCAACAGACTGGAGCCGTTTGTAAATGATACCGACAACCTGGAGGAAATTCAGGAAAACCGCGAGCAGATTGAGATTTCGCTGATGTACGAAAGACAGCCCAAGCCCACTTTGCTCGCTACTCAGGAATTTTCGGAAGGCAAAACCTACTGGCGCCTCCCCGATGCAAACGACGGCATCTAAACGAAAAATTTTACTCGGAGTAACCGGCGGAATTGCCGCTTACAAAGTTCCGGGTCTGGTTCGCCTGCTTAAAAAAGCGGGCATGGAAGTGCAGGTGCTCATGACACCCGCAGCCCATCGCTTTGTCACCGCAGAAAGCCTTTCCGTGGTTTCGGAAAATGCTGTTTTTACCGACTTTTTTAACGATGAAACCGGTACATGGAATAACCATGTTGAATTGGGCCTGTGGCCTGATTTGATGTTGATTTGTCCGGCTACCGCCACTACACTCGGTAAAATGGTTAACGGCATTTCCGATAACCTACTTCTTACAACCTATTTGTCTGCCCGATGTCCTGTTTTTGTAGCACCGGCAATGGATTTGGACATGTACATCCATCCCGCCGTTAAATCAACACTTGCTGAACTGGAAAAACAGGGTGTGCACATCATTCCCGCCGATACCGGCGAACTGGCCAGCGGTTTGTCCGGCCAGGGCAGAATGCCGGAACCTGAGAGTTTGTTTCGCATCGTCGCAGACTACTTCACTGAGCCGCCCAAACCGCTTTCTGGCCTGTCAGTGCTGATTACAGCAGGCCCTACATACGAAAAAATAGACCCGGTCAGATTCATTGGAAATCATTCAAGTGGAAAAATGGGCTTTGCGCTTGCAGAAGCATTTACGGCTTTGGGAGCCACCGTTCACCTAGTCAGCGGCCCCGTTTCACTTCAACCACCAAACGGGGTTCAAACCACATTTGTGCAAAGTGCCATGCAAATGCGTGAAGCCTGCATTTCTCTGTTTGAAAAAACAGACATTGCTATCATGGCTGCGGCGGTTGCCGATTACAGACCAGAAATTCAGGCTGAGCAGAAAATTAAGAAAACAGAAAACAGCATTTCCATACAACTCGTAAAAAATCCGGACATCCTGGCCGAAATGGGCGCACAAAAAAAGAATCACCAAACACTGGTAGGGTTTGCCCTTGAAACACATAATGAAATGGAATTTGCCAAAGAAAAGCTTGAAAGAAAAAACCTTGACATGATTGTGATGAATAGCATGAATGATGCCAAATCAGGCTTTGGTTTCGACACCAACAAGGTGAGCATCATATCAAAATCTGGCGAAATTTCTCACCTTCCGACAAAAACCAAAAAGGAAGTTGCAAAAGACATTGCCTCTTTTATCGTTAAGTATAGGACTAAAGCATAAATTCGCACCAATATGAGGTACTTCATTGCCTGTTTTATAGCCCTAATCAGTCTTCAGCCCTCAAAAGCTCAGGAAATAAAAGCGGCTGTGCAGGTTATTGCACCCACTGTCCAACTCACCGACAGGCAAATTCTCACAACCCTGCAAACCTCTGTACAGCAGTTTATCAACAACCGAAAATGGACAGATGATCAGTTTGAAAACCGAGAAAAAATTGAATTCTCCTTGTTTTTCGAAATCAAGAATATTGTCAATGCCGGTGATTTTTCGGGTACACTGCAAATTCAAACTTCCAGACCAGTATTCGGCAGCACCTATAAAACTGCTGTATTTACTTTCAATGACGAGGATGTTTCTTTTGCCTACCGCGAATTTGAAGCCCTGGATTATCAGGAAAACCAAAATGTGAATGATCTTACCAGTTTGATTGCATTTTATGTAAATCTTGCCCTGGGCTATGACTATGACAGTTTCGGCGAATTGGGGGGAACTGCCTATTTTACAAAAGCTCAAGGCATTCTGAATCTAATGCAGGGGAAACCCGGATGGAATCAGGGGGATGGCAAAGGACAACGCAATCGGTTTAATCTGATTGAACAGTTGAACAACAATCGTTTTCAACCCATCAGAAATTTGGTTTATACCTACCACAGAAAGGGGATGGACAAAATGGCCGAGGGTCCTGAAAATGCCAGAGTGGCCATTACTGAGGCGCTAAAAAGCATTAGCGATTTGAACAACCTTAGCATGAACAGTTTAGTTCAGCGGGTATTTTTCAATGCCAAGTGGTCTGAGATTGTTGACATTTATAAAACAGCCAGCGTGGTTGAAAAAAACAACATCCTGGAACTGTTGCGAAAAATTGATAGCCAAAACGCAGCTAGGTACGAAAAAATTAAGTCGTGAACATTTACACCTTAAATGTTTCTGATGAACTGAATGGGTTAATCAACTCAACAAAATACAGCAAGCATTTCATTCTTTGCGATACGAATACTGCGGCTCGCTGCTTGCCTTTGTTAAAAACAGCATTTGAATTTAAGCTAATTGAAACAAAGCCCGGAGAGGCAGGTAAAAAACTGGATACTTGCAAAAATATCTGGCAACAACTGGCTGACGGCGGAGCAGACAGACAGTCTGTTTTGGTTAATTTGGGTGGAGGTAGCATCACAGATATGGGCGGTTTCGCAGCTTCCACATTTCAACGCGGCATGGATTTCATTCACATTCCCACCACTTTACTTGGAATGGTGGATGCGGCCGTTGGAGGAAAAACCGGTGTAAACTTGGGGGAGTTGAAGAACTATATTGGTACATTCAAATTGCCCGTTGCCTGCATTTGTGATCCCGTTTTTTTGCAAACCTTGCCGGAGAGTGAATGGCAGAATGGCAAAGCTGAAATGATCAAACACGGGGCTCTGGCAGGTAATCAATTGTGGGATTTGTGTAAAGGTGTCTTCCCTGCTATCGGTAACAATGAGGCCTGGCTAGCGGCCATTCGTTCCAACGCGGAATACAAAGTAAAAATTACAGAATCCGATTTTCTTGAAAAAGACATTCGCGCACAACTCAATTTCGGGCATACAGCCGGACATGCCTTAGAGTCACTCGCTTTGAGCATGGGGACAGTTTTACCGCACGGCCAAGCTGTCGCCGCGGGCATGCTCATCGAAACCCTTTGCGCTTTGGAGATGGATTTATGCGATTTGGCCTTTTATAATGAATTGGCCGAGGTCATTAGGCAGCATTTTGAAGTGGTCATATTTCAACGGTCGCATATTCCGACTTTAATTGAATACTGTGGCAAGGATAAAAAGAATGAATCGGGCAACATTGCAATTGTACCTGTGAAAAAGCCCGGTCAACCATTACCAAAAATGATGGTTAACCCCGAATTATTGTCTGAATCATTTGAAAAATACCTTTATGATTCTCAGTCCTTGTCCTGAACCGGGAAAAGAAGCCAGGATACTTCTACCTGCATCCAAAAGTATTTCAAATAGGGTTTTGGTAGCGGCTAAACTTGCCGGAATTGATTTAAACACCATTGATGGCTTGTCTGAGTCGGATGATACCAGGCAACTATTCGAGGCATTAGAAAGCGATTGTAAAACGAACCTGTGCATCAAAGACGGGGCTGCTCCCCTGCGATTTCTTTTGGCATACCGTGCCGCAAAAAATCTTCCATGTACAATTCAGTGTGGTGAAAGGTTGCTTCAGCGGCCCATTCAACCCATGATCAATTCGCTGAAATCAATGGGAGCTGAAATTGAATTGATGCAGAACACACTGATACTTCACAAAGGAATTAGCGGTTTCTCTGAGGTAGAAATTGAGGCGTCACAAAGCAGTCAGTTTGGTAGTGCCTTCATGCTGATTGCCCCGCTATTCCCGGGAGAAAAGAAAATACGATTAACGGGAACCATTGCATCTGCAACCTATTTGCAAATGACAGCAAAGGTGTTAAAGGAATTTGGAATTGACAGTGTGATTGACGGCAGTGAAATTCGCATTTCATATGGTGCATATTTGCCACAAAAGATCCAAATTGAGAAAGACTGGTCCGCTGCAGCTTTCATTTATGCATTGGTGGCGGTGTTTGACGGCCCGGAAACTATCATTTCCGGATTGTCAGAAGATTCTTTACAGGGTGACATACAAGTTACTGAAATTTTCAGAGAACTGGGGGTAGAGACGAACTTTACTGCAAATGGTTTAATCATTCGCAAAACAGGATCGGTAAAACGATATATAAATTTAGATTTTGAAGATTGCCCTGATTTGGCACCGCCTGTTTTGACAGCATGTGCGGCCTTGGAAATTGAGGTAAAAACAAGGGGGCTGGAGAATCTGCGATTCAAGGAAAGCGACAGGATTGATGCATTAAAATCTAACCTGAACAAGTTTGGCAAGGATTTAAAACAAGACGGAGAATGCTGGATCTTAGAAAGTAAATTGCCCATGCCTTCAGGCCTTATTCAGATTGATGATTACAACGATCATCGCATTGCTATGGCCTTTTCGGTATTTACGAGAATGAACAACATTCAAATTCAAAATCCCGACTGTGTGAACAAGTCCTTTCCGGGTTTTTGGAAGGAATGTAAACCATGGTTCAATATGGAACTATAAATTTGTAAGTATATGGCTGAAAACACCCTCGGTAAACTTTTTAGAATTACTTCCTTCGGGGAAAGCCATGGTCCTGCCGTGGGAGTGGTCATTGACGGCTTGCCTTCAGGCATTGACATTGATACTGAAGTAATAAGGCAACAACTCAGGAGAAGACGCCCCGGGCAGAGTATTTATACCACTCCAAGAAATGAAGCGGATGAATTTGAAATATTATCGGGAATATACAACGGTTTAACCCTGGGAAGCCCTGTATGCATTGTTATTCAAAATCAAGATCAACGATCCAACGACTACGACGAACTGGCTCAAATTTACAGACCGGGGCACGCTGATTATACCTACTCAGCTAAATATGGCAACCGCGATCACCGGGGTGGCGGGCGCAGCAGTGCAAGAGTTACTGCGGGCTGGGTTGCAGCCGGAGCCATTGCAGAGCAAGTATTAAAAATGTATGTTGGCGTTGAAATCGTAGCATGGGTTGACTCTGTTTACGGACAACAATGTCCTCAATTGCCCTCCATCAGCAGAAGTATTGTTGATGCCAGCGCTGTGAGATGTCCTGATCCGGAAACCTCCTCAAGAATAGAAAAACTCATTGAAGACGCAAAGAATGAAGGCAATAGTTTGGGGGGCGTCATCAATTGCTCTATTCGAAATTGTCCTGCGGGATTGGGAGAACCAGTATTTGGCAAATTAAATGCCCGACTTGCCCACTCACTGATGAATTTGAATGCTGTGAAGGGTATTGAATTTGGTGAGGGATTTGAAGCAAGTAAGATGAAAGGTTCACACATGAATGATTCTTTTTATAAAGATGAATCAGGTGTTATGAAAACCAAAACCAATCATTCAGGGGGAATACAGGGAGGAATCTCAAATGGTCAGGAAATTTTCTATCGTTTGGCTTTCAAACCCACTTCAACCATCTCTTTACAACAAGAAACAGTGAACAAACAGGGAGAGAATGTTATCATCAACTCTACTGGCAGACATGACCCATGTGTTTTGCCGCGTGCCGTGCCTATAGTTGAGTCATTGACTGCTATCACACTGCTGGATTTATGGCTTGAAAATAAAACTGGCAGCATAAAATAAAACATGAACAGAGAAGAAACACTTTTGCAATTCAGCAGGTTGCTGGATATCATGAACGAGTTAAGAGAAAAATGCCCATGGGACAGGGAACAAACCTGGGAAAGCATAAGACATTTAAGCATTGAAGAAATATATGAACTTAGCGATGCGATTTTAGCAAATGACGCACAGGAGGTCAAAAAAGAATTGGGTGATATACTGCTGCACATCGTTTTCTATTCAAAAATTGGCAGCGAAACACAATTGTTCGGTATGGGTGAGGTCATTGACGAAATATGCAATAAACTAATCAGGCGGCATCCTCACATTTATGGTAATGTTCAGGCAGACAATGCAGAAAAGGTTAAGCAAAACTGGGAACAAATAAAACTGCAGGAAAAGGGAGAACAACGCAAAAGTGTACTTCAGGGTTTGCCCCAGAGCATGCCTGCACTGGTAAAGGCATTTAGAATGCAGGAGAAGGTAGCAGCGGTAGGGTTTGATTGGGACACTGCTGAGGAGGCCTTTGCTAAGGTAAAAGAAGAATTAAGAGAATTTGAAGAAGCCAAAAGTGCGAATGAAAAGGAGGCAGAATTCGGTGATTTATTATTTGCGCTGATTAATTACGCCAGAAAAAGTGGAATAAACCCCGATGACGCCTTGGAGAGGACAAACAAAAAGTTTAAGACAAGATTTGAGTTTATTGAAAAGCGTGCTACAGAACTTGAACGAAATTTAAAAGAAATGAGTTTGGCGGAGATGGATGAGATATGGGATGAGGCAAAAAAAGCTGAACGGAGGATAAAATAAAGCTACGCGGATTATAAAAGAAATTGAATTTGATTTAAAATAAAAAAGCCTCACTTTCGTGAGGCTTAAAAAAATCGGCGACGACATACTTTCCCAGGTGTTATCCCAGTATCATCTGCGCTGCAGGGCTTAACTTCTCTGTTCGGAATGGGAAGAGGTGGACACCTGCGCCATAGTCACCATAAGATCATTACGGTCGATGACAAATGTTGGAAATAAGTACAACGAGATATTTATTATAAATTGGTAAGCTTACGGGTAATTAGTACTGCTCGGCTAAGACATTACTGCCTTTACACCTGCAGCCTATCAACGTGGTAGTCTTCCACGACCCTTAAAGGAAAACTCATCTTGAGGCTAGTTTCGCGCTTAGATGCTTTCAGCGCTTATCTATTCCGCACGTAGCTACTCTGCGATGCAGCTGGCGCCACAACAGATCCACCAGAGGTGCGTCCGATTCGGTCCTCTCGTACTAAAATCAGATCCTCTCAATTTTCCAACGCCCACAACAGATAGGGACCGAACTGTCTCACGACGTTCTGAACCCAGCTCGCGTGCCACTTTAATGGGCGAACAGCCCAACCCTTGGGACCTTCTCCAGCCCCAGGATGTGAC
>CANHCW010000028.1 GCA_947459165.1 Flavobacteriales bacterium | reverse complement strand
GTGATGGTTTAATAGAAATAATCCTCGTCGTTAATGCTCTTCATTTCCATGGTCCATTCCTTGCCGGTTTGGTCATTGCCGCGAACATGCATTTCCTTTTCTTTCAGCATGGTAATCACCCAGTAAATGGGGTTCTTCTCGGTGATGATTTGGTTGGACTCATAACTCTTTTCAGAACTTACGCCAATTTTGTAATGTCCTTTTTCGAAAGCCCAACTTCCACTAACGCCTAAAAACTTAACGGGTGCAGGCAAGTTATTCAGGTAAGAGTATTTCTTGATTACATCCCACATTTCTCCGGGCTTAAGGAAAATGGAGTTGTTGGAAGTATGCGTTGAAAGATATTTGATTCCGCCGGTAGCAGAATCTTTGACAACTCTTAGCATCTCAACAGAGTAAGATCCGTTTCTGCTAAATTTCAACAACGAGTGAAATCCATTAGAATCGCTGTTAATCAATCCTGTTTGATCAACGCCGTCATAAACGAATTTACTAACAAGCCACTCGTTTGCAACACGGTCTCTCTTGGTTCTCAATGAAATGTTTGGGCCATGCTCATACTTGCACGATGAGATTGCAACAGCGGCAAATACAAGGACTGACAGGAAACGCATACTCTTTGTCATAATTTTTACAAATTTATTAAGTATCAATTGAAAATTGCAAGTTTTTATAACTTTTTATTTCTGTAAGCCTGAAAATACCTGTTTTTGTGTATTTCAGCAATTTACATTTATTTAATTTTACTATGAAAATACAGTATTAAAATCTGGCTGAAACCGATAAAAGAATGCTTCGCGCATCAGAGGGTAAAACTCCCGGTCCGGGGTATCCTCCGCTTCTGCGGGTGAAATAGCGGGCATTCCCTGCGTTATTGATGGTAAGTTTTATTGTGTAATTTTCATTTGTATTCCAAATTGCGTTAATGTCAAAAATATGATAAGCCGGTATAGGCCCCACATTGCCATTTGCAGAAGGCATTTCTGTATTTTGGGCATCGCTGTATGACATGGCTGTGTAGTTATACTGCCCGCCAACAGATATTGATTTGTACCGAACCGATAACCCGCAACGCAAAATATCCGCGGGTGCATTTTCAACTCGCTTGTTCGCAAGGTTGCGGGTTTCGACTACGCCATTTTTGATTTCCGTAATACTGAAATTGTTGTACAAAGCCCGTGTATGAGTGTAGGAAACAAAGAACGGTGCGCCCCATTTTTTTGAAGCTGCACACTCAAGAATATCAATCTCAGCAAACAGCTCAATTCCTTTGGAAATGCTGTTGCCAACATTGGTTCTGAAATTATAGAACGAACCCAAGGAATCAGTTTTTGATAAATTACCGATTCTGTTGTTGTAATGAAGCATGAACAGGCTGATGTCTGTTTTTACCCACTTTCCCAGCATTCCCCTAAAACCAATGTCAGTATTAAATCCACGGCTGTCGCTTAGGTTGGGATCAATCACATCGGTAGTGTTGTTTTGACTCAAATCAGAAAATAAAATGGGTCTGAATGCCTGAGTATAGTTCAGGTAAAGCTCTGATTTCTTGCCTAAATGGTATTCTGCTCCCATGCCGAGCAAAATGAACTTTCGTACCCGGTTCTGAATTCCGGTATTCACCTCGCTGCCATTGCTCAAAATGCCAATTCTACCCTGAGCCCTGCTTTTGATGTTCTCGATTCGAATGCCGGGAATAAAAGAGAGTTTTGAGTTAATGCGCACCAAATTTTCTGCGTAAAAAGCGGCGTTGAGGTGTTCAAAATTCAACGCCGTGGCAAAACTGCCAATAGGGTTGAAGTCGGCAGAAGCTCCGGTGCTGCCTTTTGCCTTTTGAAATCGGCGGGTTTCCCCTGAAAACAGGCGAATTCCGGCGGAGAAATGCTGTGTTTCCCCCAAAAAACTATAAGCTTTCAAAAAACCCAGTTCTGCACCGCTGTTTCTATATTCGTCAACAGCCACATCGCGGTTGTTAAAATTCACAGTGTTGTGGTTAATGGAATCTTTAACATTGGCAGGACTCATAAATCCCACACTTTTTCTATCTCCATTCACATGAAAAATCTTAGCCTGAAAACGCGCTGTTGAGCTGATTTCCCAATTTGCTTTCAGGGCTCCGGTAATCCAGGGTGTTGTAAACCAGTTTCTGCCTCTTAAGCTTTGCTGGCTGTTCTGTTTAAGCTGGGCATCGGTTAAGCCGCCGGGTTGCTGACTGAGCATGTTATAGGCCATGCCTTCAATTGCGATAGACAGGTTTTGTCTTGCTTGCCATGTAAGGGTGCCAAATGCTGTCTGCGTTCTGTAGCGGCTATTTTCACGCCATCCTGCCGCCTGCCGGTAATCGTGGAAAACATAATATTTAATTTTTCCTTTGTTCCCGCCCAGTGCCATGAATGAATTGACCAATCCGAAACTGCCAATGGTTTGACCGGTTTCAAATTGAACCGGTTTTTTAAAATCACTGCCGTCTTTCAGAATGTAATTTACCATACCCCCGAATTGAGGGCCATATTGCAGAGAACCAGCACCCCTTACAATTTGAATGCCCTGAACGGCCTGCATATTTGGATTGTAATAGGCCTCAGGGTAACCGTAAGGATCTGATGCAATGTCGTATCCGTTTTGTCTGATGTTGAATTCCCAGCTGCGGTTTGGACTTAATCCCCTTGAAGAAATACCGATTTGAATTCCGGAGCCATCACTTTCCCAAATATGAATCCCGGGCACTTTGGCAAGAACTTGTCTCATGTTATTCGTTACCACAACTGCATTGACATTCTTTAAAACCACCAGTGAGTTTTTTTTGCCGGCGAAAATGTTGGTCCCCACAATTTCAGGCAAATGGGCAATGTCTGTTTTGATTGATTTGCCAACCACATTCACATCGGGAAGAAAACGAAGTCCCCTGATTGAATCCGGTGGAATCGCATTGTCCTGTGCCTGATTAATACAGGGAAGAAAAAAGGTTAGCGCAAATAACAACCGCGCAACCATGATTTTACATTCGTTTGGCATGGAAACAGATTGCAAATATGCCTCTTATTTAGAAGCATTCCAAATAAGTGACTAAATTATTTAGAAGGATTCTAAACAAAGGACTTCAGTACTTTCTGTCTTTCCACTTCACCTTTACCGGAATAAGGAAGAAGATGGCGGTACTCAGCGTGACTGCAGTCAAATAAAACTCATACAAAAGATGGTAGCCCAAGCCGGGGCGGGGTTCATTTAAATGCTTGTAAATTCCATTTATCTGAGCCATTTGAAATGAAATTTTCGCCAATAAAAATGCCATTGCCGGCCAAGGCTGTGCAAGCAGAAAAAATGGAATGGCAGCATAATAGGCAGCAAAAATCAAAAACATCAGCCACCAGTACCAGGGCAATTCACGCCCTCCGCTGAGCCATCGCTTGCGCTGATGCAGTAGTTGGCTAAATCCCTTTACTGGTGCAGAGGTAGCAAGTGAATCTTGAGTCATGATATTTTCCCATTTCCACTCCCGTTTGCAAATTTCACTGTATAGTTTGTAATCCTCGGTTATGGAAAAGCGAATGGATGAATAGCCTCCTGTTTCACGGTAAGCAGTGGCGCGAACAATCATGTTATTGCCAACGGCAGTGGCAGGCACCCCTGACCAAGAAATTACATTCAACAAACCCATAAAATAGGCCCAATCCATTTCCTGCATTTTGTCACCGGTGCTGCTGCCTTTTACCATTGTGGTGCCACTTGCTACACCAGTCTCAGGTTTAACTGAGGCAATTAAATGTTTAGCCCAGTTTTTGTTTACCTGAACATCGGCATCGGTGATAAGATAAAATTCCCCTACGGCGAATTTGTCAATTTGCGCCATTACACGGGCCTTGGCTTTTAGTCCGCTGTTGTCTGGTTTAATATCAATTACGCGAACGAATGAGAAGTTTTTTTCGAATTCTCTGGCTATTTCAGAAGTTCGGTCTGTACTTTCATCATTGCCAACCAGAATTTGCAGCTTTTCTTTGGGATAATCGAGGCTTACCAGCGACCTCAGGCAATTGCCAATGTTTTGTTCTTCATTTCTGGCGGCAACCCAAATGCTGATTTCGGGCCACTCGTCATTATTTTTGATAAGGGTATGATGCTTGTATTTTAAAATTACGAATTCCTGCCAGCACTGTAGCATCAAATAAGCCACTACCGGTATCACGAACCATTCAAAATACATCTTTAAAGGGTGGCAAAGTTATAGCCCTGCTCTTTCAAAAACTGAAGATAATGGGGCAGCATGATTTTGAGTTGTGGGGCTGCTTTTTCGCTATCGTGAAAAACCACAATGCTTCCCGGTTTTGTATTTTTCATTAGAACCGATAAGCTTTTCTTACAATTGAGTTTGGTGTCGTAATCGCAACTAAGTAAACTCCACATAACAATTTCATATCCTTGCTTTATCAACAGTTTCCCTTGCTTTCTTGTAATTCTTCCGTAGGGCGGTCGGAATAAATTGGAACGGATGAACCTGTCGCACGCCTCCACATCTTTGATGTAATCATCAACCGCTGTATTCCAGCCTTTTTTGTGATTTTGGGTGTGGTTGGCGAGTTTGTGCCCGTCATTAGAAATTCTTTGAATTAGTTCCTGGTTCGAAGCCGCATTTTTTCCCAAAACAAAGAAAGTAGCAGGGGCCTTGTATTCTTGCAGCAGATCCAGAACCCAAGGAGTGATTTCTGCGTGTGGGCCGTCGTCGAAAGTTAAATAAATACTGCGGTTTTCGGGTCGCCCCTTCCATGTATAGGAGGGGTAAAACCATTTAAGCCAGCCGGTAACAATGAAAGGATTGAACAATTCAGGCAAAATGAACCTTTTTTTATAAAAATTCCAAACAAATGCCGATGTAAATTTGCGGCAATGACAAAGAAAATAACTTTGGTAGGTGGTGGACTCTCAGGCGGTTTACTTTCTGTTTTTTTGGCCAGAAGAGGGTACGAGGTATTCGTTTACGAACGCCGAGCCGATATGCGAAGCGGCAGGTATGAAGGGGGGCGAAGCATCAATTTGGCATTGTCTAACCGCGGTATCAGAGGGCTGGAAAAAGCCGGTATTGCCAAAGAAATTCTGGACATAGGCATTCCTATGACCGGAAGAATGATGCACAGCAGGGAAGGGAATTTAGCTTATCAGCCTTACGGCAAAGATGGTCAGGCTATTTATTCGGTTTCCCGCGGAGGCTTGAATATTCGTTTGTTGCAATTAGCCGATGCGTTTCCCAATATTCACATGTTTTTTGATTATCGCTGTACTTATTGCGATCCTGAAACCGGTATTACCCGATATATTACACCAGAAGGCAATGAGGTTGAAGACAAGGCAGACATTGTTATTGGAACGGATGGCGCTTTCAGTGCAGTGCGCGAGGCGTTCATGCGCGGTCGTTTTAATTTCTCTCAAACATTTGAAAACCATGGTTATAAGGAATTGGAGATAACTGCCGATGAACTCGGCAACTTTCGCCTCAATAAAAATGCCTTGCACATTTGGCCCCGTAGCAGTTACATGATGATTGCACTGCCCAATCCCGGCGGAAACTTCACTTGTACACTGTTTTTAGCATGGGAAGGAGAAACCAGTTTTGACACCCTCAACTCATCTGAGGCAGTGAAGGCCTTTTTCAATCGTGAATTTGCCGACGCAGTTCCCATGATGCCCGGTTTAACCGATGATTTTTTTGGAAATCCAACAGGTACACTGGCTACTTTTCGCTGTTATCCATGGGTGAAAGGAAACGCTGCATTGTTGGGTGATTCTGCCCATGCTATTGTGCCTTTTTATGGTCAGGGGATGAATTGTTGTTTTGAGGATTGTATTGTGCTGGACGAACTGATTGACGAGTGCGATCACAACTGGCAGGAAATTTTGAAGCGCTATCAGGAATCGCGCAAACCCAATGCCGATGCTATAGCTGCTCTGGCTCTGCAGAATTTTCGGGAAATGCGCGATTTGGTCGGCAGTGAGGCATTTCTTCACCGCAAACACATAGAACATGATTTGACCGAATTGTATCCGCATTTGTTTAAAAGTCAATATGAACTGGTAACCTTTCATACCACTCCGTATGAATATGCTTTGAAAATGGGGGCAAAAAATGACCGTTTGCTCGATGCCATTATTGACGGGAAATTGGAAGACAAGATGGGCGATCAGTCCTATATGGAGCCGTTGATTAAGGAAATGTTAGCCTGAAACTTCTACTTTACCGAGTTTTTTCATCAGGATGTAAATAAGCCAGAAGTGGATGATTCCTGCAAACTGAAATCCCATAATGTACCACGGCCATTCTCCGAACAACAAAGGATTTTCAGCAATGGGCTTCTGGCATAGATACATATAATTTCCGCCGGTGAAATGGTTTATTGTTCCTACCACTAGCAACACAGGCTGGGTAATGAGAAAGACCTTCAACCAGCTTTGTTTGCGCAACTTCATATTCTGGGAAAAAATCATGTACAACGAAGCTGCCATAATTCCGGCATGAACGATGTAATATTCTGCAGTAAGGGGAACAGAAAACCCTCTTGTTAACTCTGGAGTGATGATACTATGAAATGCCCCAGATAACCCCCAGTAAACCAGAATTTCAAACGCCAGTTGATTTCGCCAGAAAAAAAGCAAGCCGGAAAGCAATCCGCTTATACCGCACATGTGCAAGGGAAGGGAATGGGAAATACTCCAATTTTGGTCATACATGTCGTAAAAGTGGCGTCCAATGGCTGTGCCAAGTAATAGAAAGCCCAAAGAACGGCCTAATGAATTGCGGAAATCAGCGTCCCTGTTTTTGGCAAAAAGAATTGGGCCTGCAATAAGGGCTATAGATCCGGCAAAACCGATCATCCACAACTCAGAACCGATGGGAATGGCATAATGCATAAACGCAAATATGCTGAAAATCAATAAAAACAGCGTTGAATTACTTCTTTTTTCTTTTCGCCCGCACCATGGAATCGATGTAGGATGGATTGTAATTTGTGCGGTATCCTTGTTTTTTTACCGTTTTTCTGTCTTTCAGTTTTACCTTGTAAAATGTGAATCCAACACCCAAAATTAGCAAAATAAAAGCGACGGCTACTGCAATTTTAACACTCTTCTGTTTCATTGGGCTGCATTCAGAGGTAAATTAAATTCAAGGGCAATGGACTGTAAATTTTCATACACTGATTTAACCAGCGGAATGCCGCTTTGTTTTCTGCGCATTTCTTCTTCGCGTTCAAAATCGCCTGGAATTTGAACCGGCTGTTCTGTATTCAAGGGTTTGGTTTGGCGAAAACGCTGTATCCACAAATCCATGGAATTTTTAAATTCAGCAACATCTCTGAAACCATCAACCCGCCAGGCCCCTACAAAGTGGCCAATTCCTTCTCCGGGTTGGTTTTCTACAGGATTTAAAAACGCAACGAATGGAGGAACCCAAGGGCCGAAGTTGGCACCACTGAGAACCCCGGACATGATATCTACCACAGCACTTAAACCATAACCTTTATAACTGCTGTGAGCCATGTCGCTTCCTAGCGTAAGCAACATTCCACCATTTTTTAACTCGGATGGATTTTGGGATGCATTGCCAGTTGCCGTTGTCAGCCAGCCCTCAGGAATTTGTTTTCCGGTTCTTTCGGCTATTTCCAGTTTTCCGTTGCTTGCCGCCGAAGTAGCCATGTCTAAAACAAAAGCAGGCTCACTGCCGGCAGGTATGGCAAAGCAAATGGGGTTGGTTCCAAGCATTCTTTCAGCACCAAGCGCCGGGGTAACCAATGGACTGGCATTGGTTACCGCAAAGCCAATCATGTCTTCTTCTAAAGCCATCATGGCATGGTAAGCGGCAATGCCAAAATGATTGCTGTTTTTGATGGCTACCCACCCCGATCCGAATTCTTTGGCTTTTTCAATTGCAATTTTCATTGCGGCCGGTGCGGAAATTAGCCCAATGGCTTTGTCTGCATCCAGAGTGGCTGTGGTAGCCGTTTGCCGCACCACTTTTATTTCGGGTCGCGGATTGATTCGTTGTTTTTCAATTAATCTAAGGTATCCTCCCAATCTTGCTACTCCGTGGCTATCAATCCCTCTCAGGTCGGCTTTGATAAGCACATCGGCTGCCAGATCAGCGTTTGGTTTTAAAAATCCGGCTTTTTCAAATATGGCGCTAGTCCAAAGACGAAGATATTCAGCATCAATCAGGGAATAAGACATTCGGCAAAATTAATATAAAAAGAGAGCCCTGAAGGTCATTCAGGGCTCCGGCATTGTGATATATGATTATCAATAAATGGGTTTTCCTTTCGCAGCCAGTTTCAGAATTTTGGCTGTTTCTTTCTGCTTGTTTGATTTTGCAAGGTCACGGGCTGTTTTTCCTGCATTGTTTGTGATTGCAAAATTTGCACCCGCATTAAGTAATGCTTTTACGGCTCTGCTGTTTCCATTTTTTGCGGCAATCATAAGCGCTGTTTCGCCCCAAGAGTTCTTCAAATCAGTATCAAATGATTTATTTGAGCATAATTTTTCAATGGAAGAGGTAAGTCCGTATTCTGCAAAAACGCAAGCAAGAGGAGATTTGTTCTGGTCTAGAGCATTTACATCTATGCCCGGAATGGACAGCATTGTATCCACAAAGCTGCTTCTGTTTGTTTTGGCAGCGTAAGCGAGTAGGTTTTCTTTGCCCGTGAGCTTTTCCTGAAAAATCCATCTGTAGCTCGCCCATTCTTTGAATTCCACCATATTGTAATCATCAATGGATACCTGAAGGTTTCTGTACAGTGAATTTTTCAGAATATCCGAAGGTATATGTGTGATTCTGTGTGCAATGTTGCCTTTCTCAGCTTTGTCTCCAAACAACCAGTAACTGAAGTCATACTGAACAACCTGTTTAATGCAATTGCAAGTAGCATCAAATTCAAAGTCACCTTTTGCGCCTCTAACCAGAATTCCCTCAATCCAGCCCGACTGATTGAATACAGGTCCGCCGCTATTTCCCTGAAAAGCGTCAAGGTCGGTCATGAACCAGGTTTTGTAATCGTTGTTGGTTACATGGGCACTATCGGCCACTTTTAAGGGAATTCCGGATGGTGATCCTATCATGGTAACCATATCTTCGAATTGCAATTTTCCGCCAGTGCGGAATTTATACGGTTTGCGCCCTGTTTTGCGATCCAGTCTAATTACGCAGTAATCGTAATCATCGCTATTCTGGGAAAGATAAGTGGCCATTAATTCCACTCCGTAATAGATGTTTTTTGGGTCCACTGTCAACTGCCCGGTTTGAGAGTTGTAAGGCAAATCCGATGTGTAATCGAATAACCAAGCAGATTTTTTCATGTCCTCTTCATTGAGTATGCAATGCCCTGCAGTAACTAAAATGTCGGGCGCAATGAGAAAACCTGTGCAAAATCCCGCAGCCGGCTGATCAGCAAATCGAACACTGTTGTCAACGGGGTAGTTGCCGTAGCGCTGTTGCAAAAACTTTTTTAAGTTTATGCTGTAAATTTTGTTGCCTGAAATTTGAGACTTTTCTATTGCCGTGGCTGTTGCACGCATATAATCTCGGTATTCCCATCGGCTTTTTGCCTCAGCTCGGGTATCTTCAAGAAAAGCGCCTCTGCTAACACTGTCCGGGTGGCTGTTCCAACCCTGCTGGGCAAAT
This sequence comes from Flavobacteriales bacterium, assembly GCA_947459165.1. Classification (GTDB taxonomy): domain Bacteria; phylum Bacteroidota; class Bacteroidia; order NS11-12g; family UBA955; genus RGEC01. Next base: position 7,134 of record CANHCW010000028.1, on the reverse strand, counting down.
GCAAATCCGGCCGTTCCGATTGCATAAAGGGAGAGAATGATTTTTTTCATAACAATGCAAGTTTAGTATTGAAAAAATCAATAATAAAAATATTAAGTAAAATATTTTAGAAACAGAAAGGTGAGTTATTCAAAAGATAATTAGGAAATCAGTCCTTTGTTAACCATTTACTTGCGGCACTTCCAATCGCAGAATCTGTTGTTGAGTTCAAACTGATTTTAAATCTTGAAACCGATTTAACCGTTGTATTGATATTTAGTATTAAACCGCTGCGATTTACTAGGATATTCAAATCAGCAGGGTATGCCAACTTCCTTAAAATTTCTTCAACATCATTGTTCACCCTAACATTGTTTATGGCAATCAGTTCATCATTTACATTTACACCGGCATCGTAAAAGGTTGAATTTCTTTCCAAAAATTTCACCATGGTTCTGCCATTCTCCAGCTGTGTGCTTGCTCCACTGAGCTTTTTGTCTTCAAGAGTGATTTTTACGGAAAGCCCCAACGATTCTAAAATTCCCTTGTAATCAGGCTGGGTTGTGCTTCTCACGCAAACATCGAAAAAGGCTGTTAGGTCCTTACCGGCAACCTCAGATGCTGCTTTTTCAAATTCCAGAACGGTGAATCCCCGATTTTCTGCCAGATAATAACGCTGCCAAAGCAGCTTCATCAAATCGTCCAGATTCTTTTTACCGGCCGTTGATGCACAAATTGTGGCATCGAGCAAAGCTCCCGTTACCAAACCTTTGGCATAGTAGCTAATGGTAGTATTCTTTGAATTTTCATTGGGTCTGTATTCCTTTATCCATGCATCAAAGCTGCTTTCTGAAAGCGTTTGAACCTTGCTGCCTGTGCGGTTTTCCAGATCATTGATGTACCCTTCAAGACTTTTCAAAAAGTCGTTTTTGCTTACAAAACCCGCACGGTAAAGCCCGATTTCATCGTAATAGCTTGTAATCCCCTCAGCCACCCAAAGTTGTTCCGTGTAGTTCTCTTTGTTATAATCAAAAGGCCCCAGTTCAATTGGTCTGATTCTTTTTACATTCCACAGATGAAAATACTCGTGAGCACATAACCCCAAAAATGATTTGTACTTATTTTCATCAATCCAGGCGAAGCGATTCATCACCACCACCGTGCTGTTTAGGTGTTCCAGTCCGCCGCCTCCTGATTCAACATTTTGAACTATAAACAGGTATTTTTTGCAAGGATGCTCGCCAATAACGGCAGTCATGGTTTCACAAACTTTTTTCAAATCATTTGCGAGTTTCACCTTGTCTGCATTGTTTCTACCTACCAGGGCAACAGTATGTGGTACCCCATTTACTGTGAAGGTTATTTCCTCCTGATTGCCAATTTGAATGGGAGAATCGGCTAACTCATCGTAACTCTGAAAATAGAAGATTTTATTCTTCGCTGCATCAACTTCTGATTCCGAAGCCAGGGAAGTGCTGATTTTGGAATAAGTTGCAGGCATGTTTATTGCCAGGCTGCCCGGACTGTTTTCAAAACCATTCACCAGCATGCATACCGACGACGGATTGATGAGAGCCTGTTCCTGATCAATAAACGATGTTCGTACGCTGAATTCAAAAGCGTAAACCTTGTACGAAATTGAAATTCGCCCCGCTTTTTTGCAAGTGACTGCCCAACTGTTTTTGTCTTTTTTCTTCCACGCCAAAACCTTCGATTCACTGCCGGCACTGAAATCTTCAACACTTTTTTCAAATTCACGAACCAGGTAACTGCCAGGTGTCCAAACAGGCATTTTGAAAATTACTTCTCCGGGTTTCTGTATGTCAATTGAAACTTTCACGACAGCATAATGCGTATGCGGTTCAGGGATAGAAATTTCATACCGCAGGTTAGGATTAACCGTTTTTCCGAATAAGGCCGACATTGAGATGCTGATGATTAAAATGAAAAGTACACGCATTTAGGCAATTGACTTTTTATACACTGGAACCGTGCTGCAGGGCTCTCCAAACATCAAACTTTTTACAACCGGTTGCAGCAGTTTCGTTATTTCAACATAGGCCGAAGCGCTGATGTTTTTTTCGCCACAGCCCTTGATTACAACCCGTTTGTCAGCAAAATCGTCAGTATTGATTGTGGATAAGGCTTTTTCAAACAAGCTATTCTCCAGGGTTTCCATGTCGCCGAAAACAAAGTGGTGGGCAATGCCATTTAATTTCGCAGCCACAAGCATATAAGCCCAGGTGGGAATAATGGCGTCAGCAGAGCAAAAAATGCAAACATTCGCATTTTTGTATTGATTCCAGTCATGGGTTTTTATCCACTCTCTGAAATCTTTCTCCTTCAGTATCATACCCATGAACAATATGTCTTTCAGGTCAATGCTCATTCTGGGGCCTTCGTGGTAATAGTTTTCCAAATTCAGGGTAACAATGCCACTTTCAGCCACCTTGTTCACAATGGTTGTTTCCATTTTTAATTCTCTTCACAAATATCGCACTCATTTTTCGGTCTGAAAGGAAGTGCGAAAGAAATTTGTGAAGTTCCGAATGTCAAAAAATGCATACACCCGGGGAATACAACAAAATTAATTGAGAGATCACCTGCATATTTGTTGCAGAATGGTTCAGTATTTGAACTGTTTGAAAATTGAAAAAATGCATAAGTCTTTTTGGTTGATTATCCTGGTCTTTTTGCTTTTGCCGCTGAAACTTGAAGGGCAGAATTTCATTAGTCCCAAAAAGTCAACTCCGGGCATCACACTGGCTATTGAAATCAATGATTCAAAAGATCTTGAATTTATCCGCAACAATCTCGTTCGTTTTTACGGAGTGCAGAAGGTAAGGGTTAATGGGGATGTCGATATTTCTTCCGCTTCTTCAGTAATAGCGCTGCTCGACGATTTAGAAGAGGTTCAACTGATCAAGTTTGCCGGTCAGCTGAATGATGAAGACCTGGAAAAGCTTCAGTGGGTTCGTTACATTTCGTTGTATCTTAAAAATGGCAAAGAAGATGAAATTCTTTTTAATGACCGATTGGGCCGTTTTAGCGGATTGAATCTGATTTTTGAGGTTGTTCCGGAAAGTTTCGATTTTCTGAAAAACTGGAAACCACAGAGTCTTTCGTTTACCGCACCTTTTGTAAAAACTGAAGCAGAGAAAGCCATCAAGGCGGCTTCGGGTATTGCCGGGCTAAAAGAATTTGGCATCAGCCTTGACAAGCTTACCGATCTTTCGCCGGTTGTGCGCAACATGAAAGGCTTACAAAAACTATCCATAACGGATAACCTAAGCTGGCTAACCGAGAAATTGCCCGACAATCTTTCTGTGTTGCGGAAAAATATACTTCGCGACAACGGCAAAAGTCTGGCATTTGAATACCGCGCAATCGATGCTGAACTGCAAACATGGGAATGGAATCACCTGATGACAATATTTGGTGGCCGAACCGCTGCTTTAGATCCTATTGCTCTGGACTCTGCGACTTCAGGTACTTTTTGCGAATTCGTGCCACTTAAAAATAAAGCCACAGTTGCCTGGCCTGAGTTCAGAAAAGATAAAATGCTGATTCCTGCTTTGAAGGACGGGTTTTATGAAAGCAACGCAAACAACAGCAAAAATGCCATTTACTATCTTGGCGATGAATTGGCGGTGATGATTCCTGCAGGTTGCATGGGCATTGAAAAATCGGGCAAACCCTGGGAAGGCAGTTACAGTCTTAAGTTCATCGTAAGCAATACTCCCGGAAGGCTGTTTAAACAAGGCTACAACCTTGATTACGACAGTGCTGGCAGAAAATACCAGCTTTCGCCCGGTTTGGTGGCCGAAATAAAAGCTGTGGCCGGAAACACCGAACTACAGGTAAGAGACGGCTATTTTATTCAACTCACTTTTTTAAACAAATTCGATACCACTTCACGGTTTTACGCATGGAATCGTACCAAAAGTAAGTGGGAAAACACCTATGATTACGATTATGAATTTGATGATTCAAAAATAGTTCCCATTAATTTTTATGAATTTTATGCAGGCAAGAAAACGGCAGAAGAAAAATACCCGCTGGATGACAATGACCTCGATATTCGTTTTGAAGACCCCGCTTACTTTTACCTCCTGGAACCCGATAAAAGCCGCGTGGGGATTGAGCAAACCGAGGGATATTTTGTTGCGCCTGTTACGAACAGAGCCCCGGCTGCAGGTGCCTATATTTTGAGACGGGGAAGGGGATTGATTGGCTTGAGAAAGGAACTGACCGATAAAAAAACAGAAGCCGGAATCATACGATTTACGGTATATGACAAAACGGCTACGCTGTTTCCTGAATTGAAACCCTTTGAAAATTATCCTCTTGAAATTGAAAGTCCTGCGAATCCTCGCGAATTTAGTGCTGCAGTAATTCGGGGAAGTATTTACAGTGATGTGCGTTTCGTTCAGGAGGGCAGATTTTGGTATCTGGATTTAAAAATGGAAGGCGGATACCGCAGATTTACTTTATATCAACCCATCGATAAATGGAAATCGAATGCAGGAAAGGCCAGGTCTATGCAGGCTGAGTTTATAAGACGCATTCAGCAATTTAAACAAATTCAGGACAAAAAAAGTTCGGCGTTTTACAAATACATTGTTAAAACCAGGGTGGCAGGGTCGGTGAAAGCGCGCTTGACATTGCTAAACGGATATACATTGTCTGGCGGCATGCAACCCGTTTCGTTTAAAGTAAGAAGTATGGGTATTTTTACATGGGCAGAACCGCTAATGCTTCCCGATACCGGGCAGGTCAATATTCGCTTCACCGATGCAGGAGGAATACCGCTTGATGTAAAAAAAGCCTGGGTGGCGCATCAAAAACCTTTCAGCTACAGAACATACGGTCATACGGAAACTTTTTCGTTCAATATCACTCCGTCAAAACTGGCATACATTGCCTGTCAGGATCATTTTGGCAGGGTTTATTACATTACTGCCGAGCAATACCGCGCAAGGGGAATCAAATCGAATTCACTGGTTTTTTTACCCATGAATGAAATGTCGTACACACTTAAAAATTGCCGTGAACTTGAAAAACTGTTGAATATAAAATGGTACAGATGATTCAGCCCTGGATGATTGTTTTAACCGTGGGTCTGTACTTTCTGACCTTACTTTTTTTCGGTTGGATTACAGGTAAAAAGGCTGACTCAGAGAGTTATTTCACAGGCAACAGACAAAGTATATGGTGGCTTGTGGCAATCGGAATGCTCAGCGACAGCATGTCCGGAGTTTCTTTCATCAGTGTGCCCGGCGATGTTTTCAATACCCGATTCTATTATATGCAATTGGTACTGGGCTATGTGGCAGGTTATGCGGTTATTGCTTTTGTATTGCTTCCCCTCTACTATAAAAATAACCTGACTTCCGTCTATGGATATCTCAAATCCCGCTTCGGCAAGGGATTTGAAAAAATTGGCGCAGGGTACTTTATTTTATCGCGACTTTTGGGCTCGGCTGGCAGGTTGTTTCTTACAGCTGCGGTGTTTCAGACCTTCTTGTTCGATGCCATGGGAATACCCTTTTGGCTTTCTGTGAGTTTAATTATTCTGCTAATTTTATCTTACACTATTAAAGGGGGAATTCGCACTTTGGTGTTTACCGATGCGTTTCAGTCGTTGGTGCTGTTGGGAGGTTTGTTTACCACTATAGCTCTGCTGTTGAGTCAGTTGCCGATGACAGATCTCTTCCAAAAGGTGTTCAGCGGTCCGGTTGACTACTGGATTGATTCAAATCCGATGCATAAAACCTATTTCTGGAAACACTTTTTGGGTGGTGCCGCCGTTTGCATTGCCATGACCGGGCTTGATCAAAATATGATGCAGAAAAATCTCAGCTGCCGCAGTCTGAAAGAAGCCAAAATGAACATGCTTAGCACAGCTGTGCTGGTATTTATTGTAAACATTTTCTTTGTTTCAATGGGAGCTATGCTCATAGAATATATGAAGGTGAAGGGCATTCCCATGCCGGAGCTGAATGGCAAGGTTCATACCGATGGATTTTTTCCTCTCATTGCATTCAAATACATAGGAATTGCAGGCGGACTGGCCTTTATTTTAGGTTTGGCCGCGGCCACTTTCAGCAGTGCCGACAGCGTTTTAACAACACTAACTACATCTATGTACATTGATTTTTTAGGTGCGGACGAGAACAAATCCATCAGCCCGGAACAAAAACTAAAGCTTAAAAACAGATTGCACATTGCTTTTGCTTTTTTGTTGCTGGTTTGCATCCTTCTTTTCCGACAATTGAACAATCAGGCCTTGATTACCACCATTTTTGATATTGCAGGTATTACCTATGGCCCATTGCTGGGATTGTTTGCTTTCGGCATACTCAATAAACGGTCGGTATCGTTTAATTCAGCCTTATTTGTTTGTTTGTTGTCTCCAACCCTTACATGGTTTTTTAAATATGGGATTTCAGTATCCGGATTTGAATATAAAATGGGATTTGAAGCCTTGCTGCTGAATGGTCTTCTCACTTATTTGGGCTTGTTTACAGCATCGCTGTTTTATAGAAAATGATAAGGCTGGTTTGCATATGTGTTCGCCTGTCATAGATTTGCGATATGTGGGGTCAAAGAATAGGGGTCATTTTCATTGTTCTGTTACTGCTATTTTCTAATTGCGGATCTGAAAAAAAAACAGATAAAAAAGCAGTTGAATTTTTATCTCTGATTGACTTCAACCGACTTCATTCGGATTGGAATCGGATCACCAAAAAAATAAGCGACAGCGGGACGCTGGAAACTGCGGTCCTAAATATGCCCGATACCGTCTTATCCTCCTTGAACACAAGAGAAAAACTGGAGAGTTTCTTTAAAAATTTCATCAACATCCATGGCAAAGATTCAGTGGTTTTCTGGACAGGGCGAATGGAAAGCCACGGATTATCAGCTTCCTTTTATCATCATGATTATCTGACCGCTTTCGCCGGTAAAATACGAAATGACATTTGGTTAAAGACGGAAAAATTGCCTTATGACAGCCTCGCCAAATATATATTATTGGTTGCGGATGCACTGGCAGGAATGCACCACGATTTATCCTGTGGCAGGGTGAATCCCACTTATGCAGGATCTGTTTACAGCCATCGTCGTCGTTGGTTAAAAAACAGCAAAGAAATT
>CANHCW010000027.1 GCA_947459165.1 Flavobacteriales bacterium | reverse complement strand
GAAATTACCCAATTGTTTAAATCTCATTTTGAGAGCATTGCCCCTCCGGGTGTGAAGGTGGAAGTAAGACCTCATCATGGTGGCGAACCAGTGCTGACTCCGACCGACAGCGTTCCCTACAAAGCAGCCGCAGAAGCCATGAAAGATACCTTTGGCAAAGAACCTATTCCGACCCGCGGAGGAGGAAGTATTCCCATTGTGGCTTTGTTTGAAAAAGAACTAAAAACCAAAGTGGTGCTGATGGGCTTTGGTCTGGACAGCGATGCCCTGCACTCGCCCAATGAGCATTACGGCATTTTCAATTACTTCAAAGGAATTGAAACCATACCCCGCTTTTTCCACCACTTTGCATTGATGAATTCGGGCAATTGATTTGGGCTGAATGGCGCTGCTAGAGGGTGAAATTTATGAAAAGTACCGTTCAGAACTGCTGAAACGCTACAGGCAGTTGCTGAAATCGCTTGGAAAGGACATTTCACGCGATAAACTGAACATGGTTCGCGATGCTTTCGACATGGCAGCCAGAAGCCACGAAGGCACAGTGCGCAAAAGCGGTGAACCCTACATTTTTCATCCGCTGGAGGTGGCTCAAATTGCCGTGGGCGAACTGGGATTGGGTCCTACATCGGCGGTGTGCGCCCTACTGCACGATGTGGTGGAGGACACTGAAGTTACCCTGGAAGACATAGAACACCGTTTTGGTGGCGAAGTGGCCGCCATTATTGACGGGCTCACCAAAATCAGCACGGTTTTCGACAATGTTGACAAGGAACACAGCATTCAGGCCGAAAACTTTAAGAAAATGCTGCTCACCCTGGGCGAAGACCTGAGGGTTATTCTCATTAAACTGTGCGACCGACTGCACAACATGAGAACGCTTTCATCGGTGGGTGAGAAAACCAAACTCAAAATTGCCTCTGAAACCCTGTACATCTACGCCCCCCTGGCCCACCGTTTGGGTTTGAACGCAGTGAAAACAGAGATGGAGGATCTGGCTTTGAAATTCACTGAGCCAGATTTGTACCGCGAAATTTCAGCAAAACTGGCCGAAAGAAAGGTGGCAAGGCAACGCTACATTCGGGAATTTATTGAGCCACTGAAACTGGAGCTCGAGAAATCTGATTTGAATGTGGTTGAAATTAAAGGGCGCCCTAAAAGCATTTACAGCATTGCCCGAAAAATGAAATCGCAGCAAATTCCATTTGAAGAGGTGTACGATGTTTTTGCCATTCGCGTCATCATTGATTCTCCCCTTTTTCTGGAAAAAGCTGATTGCTGGAAGGTGTATTCCATCATTACTGACAAATACCGCAGTCATGGCAACCGTTTGCGAGACTGGCTCAGTCAGCCCAAAAGCAATGGTTACGAGGCGCTTCATGCAACCGTTCTGGGCCCCAAAGCCAAATGGGTTGAAGTGCAAATACGAAGCAAACGAATGGACGATGTGGCCGAAAGGGGTTTGGCGGCACATTGGCGATACAAAGAGGGATCGGAAGAGATCACACCACAGGACAAGGCTTTCGACAACTGGCTGAGCAGTGTAAAAGAAACACTTGAAAACCAGGACTTAAGCGCATTGGAATTGGTCAGCGAATTCCGCATCAATTTGCTGGGCGAAGAAATTTACATTTTCACCCCCAAAGGCGATGTAAAAAACATGCCTGTGGGCAGCACGGCGCTGGATTTTGCTTTTGCCATTCACAGTCAAATTGGCATTCACACCATTGGGGCTAAGGTGAACAACAAACTGGAACCCATTCAGCGAACCCTGAAAAACGGGGATATTGTTGAAATCATTACCACGCAAAAACCCCGGGCCAACGCCGATTGGTTGAACATCATCAGAACCGGGCGGGCACGAAGCAAAATCAGGGAATACCTTCGATCGGAAAAAACCCGTTTGGCCTCGGAAGGAAAGGAAATTGTTCAACGAAAATTCCGCACCCAGGGAGAGGAGTTTAATGAAAAGAATATTACCAAAATTCTGAAGCACCTGAATATTCTTTCTGCGGCTGAATTCTACCATAAGGTTGCAGCGGGTGAAGTAAAACTGGAGAAACTTCGGCTGAAAGAAGTGCTGCAAAAACCAAATAAGGCAGAGCCCACCGCTGTGAGTAAAAGCAGTTCCAAAGCTCCGCGAAAACCGGCAAGCAAGGTCAAAGGCAACATAGTAATCGGCGACGACTATGAGCTAGACTACAGCATGGCCAAATGCTGCAACCCTTTGCCCGGAGACCCTATTTTCGGGTTCATTACCGTGGGCGAAGGCGCCAAAATTCACCGAACCAATTGTCCCAATGCGCAGCGCCTAATGAGTCAGTACGGTTACAGAATTATTCCCGCAGCTTGGCGCCCCGATGACCAACATCAACCCTACAGCGCCAAACTATCGGTTAGTGGTATTGATGATGTGGGCATTGTAAGCAAGATTACTGATATTATTAGTAAGGATATGGCGGTGAATATGCGCAGCATTAACATTATGGCCAAAGAAGAAGGCATGTTTGAAGGACAGATTGAGGTATTTATTGAAAGCGCCACCCACCTGGAGCAACTCATTACCCAAATTCAGGGAACGCATCGCTACATAAGTGTGCGGCGTCTTGATGATTAACAAATAAACTTTCGGGGAATCAATACAACCCCACAGGACCAAAAACCACCTGAGGCTTTCCTCCTTCATTTCCTGAAGTGCCGTTTGAACCGGGAAAACCGTTTCTGCCGTCGTTACCCCTGCGCCTGTTAGTTCCCACGCCACCCCTGCCGGCAATACCGCCTATACCGCCTTTGCCCCCGGCGCCTCCATTATTCGTAAAAACAAAATACTTGAGGAGATCCTGTTCTTCGGCGGCAATGTAGATGGTAATTTTTCCTCCATCACCTCCATTGCCTCCCTTACCACCAATGCCTCCGTCGGTTCCGTTTCCGGGGTTTTTCAAGTCATCGCCGTCTCTTCCATCGGAACCGGGACCACCGTCACCGCCTTCTCCGCCTGCACCACCGTTGCTTATGATGCTCATTTTTGATGAGAGCTCGGATATGTATGTGAATTTGGTCGCCTTGGTTTGTCGGTCATACACCTTCACCGCAATCACATCGCAGCCAAAGCGGGCTTTGTATGCTTCGTCAGTTATTTTTTTAATGTACACATCGAGGTCGTGGCCGTTTCCACCCTTCAGGCCATCTTTTCCGGGCTTTCCATCTGAAACGGCCGTCCCATCAACACGAGCAGGCAAAATCCTCGATTTGCCGTCTTTTCCGCCTTGTCCTGAAGCGCCGCTAAAATTCCAGCGAGTTTCTCCCATGTAACTCAGGGGCAGTTCAACCGAATCAGCGAGTTTAGGAAACCCTGTAACATACGCCGCAATTTTGATGGCTTTATTAACGCCGGGCTCAACGAAAGTATCAATTTGAAAGGTATCGGCAGACTGCCAACCGCCGGTTAAGCGGATATCGAACTGTTCAAATTTCATTTTACCTGCCGCATAGCCGCGGGTACCTTTTCTTCTGCCTCTTCTGTCGAGGGTTTTTACACCGAATTTAACGGCTCCGCCGGGCCTGAATTCTGCCATGGAATCATAAACCAATTTAATGGAAGTAACATTTTTAAAGGGTTTGCATGAAAACATGCCGATACCAACAAACAAAGTGCAGGCAATAAAAAAGTTGCGAACATTCATTGCCGCAAAATTACCCAAGTTGCTGCAGATTGAGCAGCACGGCAGTGTTACATATTTTTCCACCTCAATTTTGATTTTTAGCAACTTTGCTTAATATTGTATAAACTATAATACTATGAATATTTTTGCTATTGCCCTCGTCGTTCTGGTCATTCTTGTTATACTGCGCTGTATAAAAGTAGTACCTCAACAAAACGCTTATGTGATTGAAAGACTCGGTAAATTTCACGAAGTTTTGCAACCCGGTTTTAACATCATTATTCCATTTTTTGACAAGGTGGCCTACAAGCACTCTTTAAAAGAGGCGGCCATTGACATTCCGGAACAGGTTTGCATCACCAAAGACAATGTGCAGGTAGCTGTTGACGGGGTGGTGTTTGTGCAGGTAGTTGACCCTGCCAAAGCCTCTTATGGTATTTCTAATTACAAATTTGCTGTAATTCAGTTGGCGCAAACCACCATGCGCAGTGAAATTGGCAAAATAGACCTGGATAAAACCTTTGAAGAAAGAACAAATGTGAACCGCGCTATTGTTTCGGCCATTGACGAGGCCTCGATTGGCTGGGGCGTAAAGATTCTTCGTTACGAAATTAAAAATATTACTCCACCCAAAACGGTACTGAATGCCATGGAAAAACAGATGCAGGCAGAACGGGAAAAACGGGCCGTGATTCTGACTTCTGAGGGTGAAAAGCAAAGTGCCATCAACCAGGCTGAAGGACAGAAAGAAAAGGTGGTGCTGGAATCGGAAGCGATAAGACAAAGGCAAATTAACGAAGCTGAAGGTCAGGCGGAAGCCATTCGCGCCGTTGCCAGTGCCACGGCCGAAGGAATTCGCGAGGTAGCAGCGGCTTTGCAGGAAAAGGGCGGTTTGGAAGCCGTTCAACTGCGTGTGGCCGAGCAACTGGTTGAGCAATACGGCAAATTGGCAAAAACAACCAACACCATGATTATGCCGGCCAATTTCGCCGACATGGGCGCTATGATTACCGCAGCCATGAGTGTTGTAAAACAACAAACGCCTAGCAACGGAAAATGATGATTGCAAACGAAATTTATTGGGGTGCCGGTGGTGTGGCCCTCATTATTGCCGATGTGCTTTTCGGCACCTTTTTCGTGCTTTTTCTCGGTATCTCTGCATTGATTATCGGCGCGTTGGCCTGGGCAGGTGTTTTGAACGACACACTTTATCAATGGCTTTTATTTGCGGCTATTTCAATTTTGGGTGTGGTGCTGTTCCGTTCCAGATTGCTGCAGTGGTTTGGGCCTGGCAAGGATGACAAATACAACGAACATCAGGGACACAATGTGGAAGTGATTGACAGCATGGAAGGCAGCAAGCAGGGCAAGGTGAAATACCGCGGCACCGAGTGGATGGCCGTTTCTGCTTCGGGCGAGACATTCTTACCCGGTGAAACAGCCGTAATTGACAAACTGGACGGCATTGTAATTTACATAAATAAAAAAGAAAACTAAAAATATGAATGCGGCGCATGTACATCTCATTACCAATCACATTCCCATCATCGGTCTGTTTTGCGGACTGTTTGTGCTGTTGTGGGGGATTTTAGCCAAAAACAAATCAGTAGTGCTGGTGGGCACCGTTTTGCTCCTGATCTGTTCAATTGGCGGTGTGGTGGCGAACAAAAGCGGTGAAGAGGCCGAAGATTTGGTTGAACAGATTGCAGGCGTATCGAAAACAGCCATTCACGAGCACGAAGAAGCGGCGGAGCTGGCCATGCCTTTTATGTTCATTTCAATTCTGCTCAGTGCAGCAGGATTGTTTCTGAACAAACGCAACCACAAGTGGGCTTCAATGGTAACTATACTTTTACTCGTTTCCAGTGCTTTGTCTTGTATACTTTCGTCACGAGCCGGCTGGCTGGGAGGAAAGATTAGGCATCAGACAGAGATCAATGCCGGCACATCCACTGCATCACCGGGAATTCATGCAGAAGAAAAAGAACGCGAATAACTACTGAATCCATAAAAAAGAAAAGGCCGGATAAACCGGCCTTTTTCATGTTTTGTAGTGTTGAATTATCCTTCCAGCGCGGCAACTCCACCCACAATTTCAGAAATTTCGCGGGTAATGGCGGCCTGACGGGCTTGGTTGTACTGCAATTTGAGATTGAACAGCAAGTCTCCGGCATTTTCAGTGGCCTTGTCCATCGCTACCATGCGGGCACCGTGTTCCGATGCAAGTGAATCGAGCATGGCGCGGTAAACCTGGGTTTTGATGCTGCGGGGAATCAAATCCTGCAAAATCTCTACCTTTCCGGGCTCAAAAATGTAATCGTTCAACATTTGCTTTTGCTTGTTTGCTGAAACGGTAATTTTCTGAGGAACGATTGGCAGAATCACCTCGTTGCTGAGAATCTGTGTGGCTGCATTTTTGAACTGATTGTAAACCAATTCTATTTGATCGTACTCCCCTTTGCGAAAAACATCCAGCACATAATCACCTACTTCGAAAGCCTTGGCGGCATCCAAACCTGCAAAATGAAGCATGTAACGGGAATCAACATTATACTTCAGCCTTTTCAGAAATTCGGCACCTTTTTTCCCAATGCACAGCAGGGTTACATTGTCACTGTGATTGCTGTATTTCTCATGAATTAGGGTGCGGGTGCGCTTGATCACATTCGAATTGAATGCTCCGCAAAGTCCCCTGTCGCTGGTAATTACCACCAACAACACCTTTTTCACTTCCCTGGGCTTGAAATACACAGCCAGACGGTCGTCATCAATGCTATCCTGCAAATTGGCCATGATGCCCTGCAATTTCAATGCGTAAGGACGCATTCTCACAATGGCATCACTTGCTTTCTTCAGCTTGGTAGCACTCACAAGCTTCATGGCCTTGGTGATCTGCTGTGTACTGATGGTTGAGCTGATACGACTCCTGATTTCCTTCTGACTTGGCATGTTTTAAGCAGAAATTAGGCCTTGAAATTTTTGGCTACTTCTTTGCCTGCTTCGCTGATTACAGCTGTAATGCTGTCATCAATTTTGCCGGCTCTGAGCTGGTCGAGCACATCGCGGTGTTTGGCATCCATGTATTCGAGGAAAGCCGTTTCGAACTCGCGAACGCGATTTACAGGAACAGCTCTCAACTGATTGCTGGTACCCAAATAAATAATTGCAACCTGCTTTTCAACTGATACAGGTGAGAACTGAGCTTGCTTCAACAATTCCACATTCCTCGAACCTTTATCCAAAACTGCTTTTGTTGCAGCATCGAGATCTGAACCAAACTTGGCAAATGCTTCCAGTTCGCGGTACTGAGCCTGATCCAGCTTCAGCGTACCGGCCACCTTCTTCATGGATTTGATTTGGGCGTTACCACCCACACGGCTTACTGAGATACCCACATTGATAGCAGGACGAACTCCTGAGTTAAACAGGTTTGATTCCAGGAATATCTGACCGTCGGTAATGGAAATTACATTGGTAGGAATATACGCTGATACATCACCCGCCTGTGTTTCAATAATGGGAAGTGCAGTAAGTGATCCACCACCTTTTACTTTACCCTGAAGGCTGGGAGGCAAATCATTCATTTTAGAGGTAATATCGGTGCTTGCATTCAGTTTACAAGCTCTTTCAAGCAAGCGGCTGTGCAGATAGAATACATCACCGGGATACGCTTCGCGTCCGGGAGGACGACGCAGCAAAAGCGATACTTCACGGTAAGCAACCGCCTGCTTCGACAAGTCATCGTAAATAACCAGCGCCGGCAAACCCAAATCCCTGAAATATTCACCGATAGCAGCGCCTGCCATGGGGGCGAAGAACTGCAAAGGTGCGGGAGCAGAAGCCGGAGCAGAAACCACAACGGTGTAAGCCATGGCTCCGTTTTCTTCCAGCGACTTCACTACCTGTTTTACGGTTGATTCTTTCTGACCGCAAGCCACATAAATGCAGTATACAGGTTGTCCTTTTTCAAAAAATTCTTTTTGGTTGATGATAGTATCCAGGGCAATGGTGGTTTTACCGGTTTGCCTGTCACCAATAATCAATTCACGCTGACCGCGGCCAATAGGAATCATGGCATCAATCGCCTTGATACCCGTTTGCAAGGGCTCTTTTACGGGTTCGCGGAACAATACACCGGGCGCTTTTCTTTCCAACGGCATTTCAAACAATTCGCCTGAAATGGGTCCTTTTCCGTCAATGGCCTCGCCCAGGGTATTTACAACACGGCCCAACATGCCATGACCTACATTGATACTGGCAATTTTACCGGTGCGCTTTACTTTGTCGCCTTCTTTGATTTCGGTACTGCTACCCATCAATACGGCACCCACATTGTCTTCTTCCAGGTTCAGGGCCACGGCGCGAACTCCATTGTCGAATTCCACCAATTCACCACTCTGAACTCCGAACAGACCGTAGATACGCGCGATACCGTCTCCTACCTGAAGAACGGTTCCCACTTCTTCTAAACTGGCAGCACCGCTGAAACCTGATATTTGTTCCTTAAGGATGCTGGATACTTCGTCTGGTCTTATCTGTGACATTTTATATTGTTATGCTATGTTAAGTTCTTTTTTCATTTTGTTGATTTGACCACTTACTGAACTATCGTAAATGCGGCCATCAAACATAATCGTCAGGCCGCCTACCAAGGATCCATCAACCTTTTGGGTCAATTTCACTTCGCTGGCACCTGTGTTTTTCTTTACAAATTCTTCAATGCTCTTCACTGTTGCCTGATCCAGGGAGATGGCACTGCTTACTTCAGCATCCGTAATACCTTTGGAATGGTTGTAAATGCGGGTATATTCTGCCCCTACCAAACCAATCAGGTTTTCACGACCCTTCTCGGTCATCAAAGAAAAAAGATCGCGGGTATTTTGCTGGTAACTTTCAAACAGTTTATTCAGGGCCTTTTTCTTTTCGATCCTTGAAATCAAAGGACTGCTCAAAAACAATCTGAAATCTTTGCTCTCGGCTACAATCTCATTCAAATTAGCAATATCCATCGCTACCTTATCGGTGCTTTTGCTGTCTTTCGATTTTTCAAACAGCGACCGGGCGTAGCGACCTGCAATTTTTATATCCGACATTGTTTATCCTGCTGAAGACTGACTTTTGGAAAGCTCACCCAACTGCTCTGCAATCAGGGCTTTTTGAGCATCCTTATTTTCAAGTTCCTTACCCACCAGTTTCTCGGCAATGTTCATAGAGAATGAGGCAATTTCTTTTCTCAGCTCGTCTAATGCAGCCGATTTTTGTTTGCCAATTTCATCGTTGGCGCGGGCTATGAGCTTTTTGGCTTCCTCTTCGGCAGCAGCTTTGGCTTCACCGATGATTTTTTCCTTGATTTCTCTGGCTTCTTTGAGAATCACTTCTCTCTCTGCCCTGGCTTCAGCCAACAATGCTTCATTTTGGCTGTGCAGCTTTTGCATTTCTGCACGGGCATTAGCCGCTTCCTGAAGCGACTTTTCTATGGTTTCCTCACGGTCTTTGATTGAGGTAAGAATGGGCTTCCAGGCATACTTTTTCAATACAAGCAGCAACAAACTGAATGTCACAAGCATCCAGAATACCAATCCTATCGCGGGGGTTACCAATTCCATATTTTGGGTTGTTTAATTTTTTTTGTTAAAATGGTTGCCCGGGAAGGGAATGAACCCTACCGGGCAACCTGATTTTTTCTTAGAGGAACAGAATCAACAGACAAACTACGATCGCAAAGAACACAGCACCTTCAATAAGGGCCGCAGCAACGATCATGTTCGCACGGATGTCGCCCAGTGATTCAGGTTGACGGGCAATGCTTTCCATAGCACTTCCGCCAATTCTGCCGATGCCGATACCTGCGCCGATAGCCGCGAGGCCTGCACCGATGGCAGCACCCATTTTACCGTAATACGAGGAAGCAACTTCTTGTGTTACATCCAGAATAGTGGTCATCAAACTCATACTGATTATTTATTATTATTGGTTTTGGTTTTTTACTGATTAATGGTGCTCTGCGTGGTGATGCTCTTCAATGGCCATACCGATGTAGATGGCTGTAAGAAGCGTGAATACGAAAGCCTGCAGAAATGCAACAAGCATTTCAAGCAAACTCATGAAAAGGGTAAATGCCACACTCACAGGACTAACGGCGTAACCCGCTACAGGGCTCATGGCTCCGAATATAAAAATCAAACTGAAAAAGCCCAGAATGATAATGTGTCCTGCCGTGATGTTCGCAAACAAACGAAGCATGAGTACAAATGGCCTCAATACAACACCCAAGATTTCAATGGGTATTATAATAAGGTACATGGCCACAGGAACATCAGGCATAAAAATGTGTTTCCAGTAATACTTATTGGCAATCAGGTTCACCGTTAGGAAAACCACAAGTGCCAGCACCATCGTAATGGCAATGTTACCCGTTACATTGGCCCCACCGGGGAAAATGGGTATCAGGCCGAAAATGTTGTTGGTGAAAATGAAAAAGAAAATCGTAAGCAACAATGGCATAAACGACTCATAACGAGGACCAATGGAAGACTTGGCCACATCGTCGCGAAGAAATAGAATCAAGGGTTCAATCAGGTTGTGGAAACCACGGGGAGCCTTACCCTGACGAGCCTTGTAAGTGCGGGCCATGCCTATCATGATCAACAGCAAAACCAGAACCGCAATGAGCATCGCTGCTACATTTTTGGTAATACTTAAATCGTAAATGGCTTCTGTTTGTTTTTCGTCTTCCCACACAAGCTTATTCTTTTCGTTGAGTTTAAATCCTTGGTAAGCAGCGGTGCCGTGTTCGAACTTTGAACTCATGAAAAAAGTCAATCCTTTAGATTTGGTATACACGATAACAGGCAGAGGAAGGGATGTATGTCCCCACAAATGCCAGTCGTGGGCATCAGAAATGTGATCCAGAATCATTTTTCCCGGATCCATTTTTTCTTCTCCGTGTGTACCTCCATGTTTTTCACCGTGATCTACGGCAGCCTCAATTTTTGTATCGGTTGAAGCACTTACGGGGTCCTTAGAACCGGCCGAAAGTGAAAAAAAAGCGCAAAAACCGAGAACAACGAGAATTTTTGAAATCCGGAGATTGGCGACAAGTCTTGAAAAATCAGGCATTTTGCTTATTCGGACCTAGGTTTGAAATCGGGGCGCAATTTATAACGCTTTTGTGAGATTTCAAAGAGAAGAAACAAAGCAAAATATGCACAGTAAAAAGACACAAAAACCAGGCTAACCGGTTTAAAGCCCAATAGGGTAATCAAAAGGAAGGCTGCCGTGAACAAAAGTCTGAGCATACTTGCCACCATCATGCGCCTCACCACAGCATTGGGATTGTCTGTTTTACGACCAAAAACCAGGTGATGCAGAAAGGCCATGAGTACAAACAGGTACAGTAGTGAGAGATAGGTGTAAACGGGCACCTGCAAAGGCCATAAGACCTGCAAAACAGCCGTAATTGCCGCCATCAGCAGTGTAAGTGCGAAGAAAGCAACATAATGATTTTTAAACATTCAGGTGCAAAATTCGGCTATAAATCAGGAAAGGCGGCGCAAAATAATAAACATACTTCCCACCACTCCGGCCAAAGAAAGTAAAACAGTGAAAAGCGGAAATTTAAAATTCACCCAACGATCGAGGTAGTAACCCACCAGAACGAACAATAAAATGGTAAAGAGCATTTGCATGCCCATGGTGGTGTAGCGAAAAAAAGAGGAACTTTCCTTAAGCCTGCGATCCGATGGCTTCCGGTGCATGGAAACTGGCTTTGGGTTTAATCTGACTTACATGGGCGTTCATGCTGCAACGGCCATTGAACGATGCTCCACTTTCAATAATGATTTTTCCTGTCGCTATGTCGCCATCAATTTTAGCAGACGGTTTCAATATGAGGGTGTCATTCACTGTGATGTTCCCTTTGATGAAACCGGCAACCACTGCTTCTTTGGCATCAATATCGCCATGAATGCTTCCCCCATCACCCAAAACCAAGCGCTGCCTTACTGTAACATGACCTTCAATGCTGCCGTCAACACGAATATCACCTTCGGAAATGATGTCTCCGTTTAATTTTGTTCCGCTGCCTATAATATTAAGGAGTCCGCCACCTGCCGCTGCATTTTCTTTCTTGTTTGGCTGATTCTGATTTTTATTCGTAAACATAAGGATTACAAATATAACTGATTGTCGCGAATTTTATTGTTTGATCTTTTCTTTTCTTACCGAGGAAGAGTCGTATACCTTTTCCTTCTCCGACAATATGTTATTCAGTGCATCAATTTTCATCTGCCTGTCTTTTACTTCCCTGCTCATATCTTCAATCCGCTGATTCATTTCCATCCAGGCCTCGGTATCGTTGGCTTTTCCATAACCCGGAACAAGGTGCCGCATGGGTGTATATGCTATCAGCAAGAATATAATTATGGTAAAAATAACAAAAAAGGAACTTAGCAGCATCAATAAATTCAAGGGTGTGAGCTGTATCGAAAGCACTTCTGCAAAACTTGAATCATTTAAAAGCACCAACCTGTATTTATTTCTGAGTTTGGCAATAATTTTGCGAACGCGGGCAAGAAGTCTGTTCATGTGCGAAATATAAACACGAAATTATCGTTTTTCTATGTCATCCCTGGTATGTTAAGCCGGTCAATTGCAATTATGTGCCTGTTTTATCTGGCTTCCTGCAAGAACAGCGACAGTTGGATGGGAAAACAATGGCATAACACAACAGCGCATTACAATACCTATTTCAACGCCAATGAAAAGTGGAATGAGACGGTAACAACCATGAGGGAAAACAATCCCGATGACTTCAGAACATTTCTTGAAATTTACAACATCGGATCGCAGGAGGGCTTGAAAGCAAATCTGGGTGCGATGGACGAAATTGTAAAAAAGGTAAGTACAATGATCGACAGGCATCCCCGAAGCAAATGGGTAGATGATGCCTATCTCCTGATGGCAAAAGCCTATTTCATGAAAGGCGATTTCAATGCCGCCGCCGACCTGTGCGAATTTATCAACGGCAATTACAAAGATCCAGAGGTTGTTTACACATCCAGACTGTGGATTTTTCGAACCCTGTATCATCAGAAAAAATTTGTTGAAGCCGAAAATTTGCTAAAAGGACTTAAAGCCGATAAAAATTTCCCAAAAACTCTCAGCGGGGAACTCAATCTTGCATTGGGCGCTACTGCACTAAAACTTCAGAAATACAAGCAGGCGGCAGAATTGCTGGAACAGGCGCTGCAAAAAGCCAATGGCAAACTTAACAGGTATCGTTTACATTACATTCTGGGCCAAATTTATCTGGAACAGAAAAACTATGCCCCCGCAGCCGATCACTTTTCTAAGGTGATAAAAATGAATCCTCCCTATGAACTGGCTTTCAACGCCAGAACTACGCTAACCGAAATTTTGGCCTTGCGCGGAGGCAGTTACTCTAAGGTAAATCACATTTTAAAACGAATGCTCCGAGACGACAAGAACATTGATTACTACGGACAAATTTATTATCGCCTGGGTTTAAACGAACTTTCTGCGGGCAATTCGGCTAAGGCCATCTCCTATTTTAACACTTCGCTTCGCAAATCAACCGGCAACAACGCCCAGTTAACCACTACCTATCTGGCTTTGGGCGATTACTTCTATTCTAAACGAAATTTTGAATACGCCGGTTTGTATTACGATAGCGCGAATCAGAAACTCGACGACAAGCATCCCAATTACAAAAACCTATCTCAAAAAACGCTACAGCTTAGCGATTTGCTGCGCAACCTTATTACCATCAAAAAGGAAGACAGCCTGCTTCGCTTGTCGAACGACCCTGAACTCAGGGAAAAAACCATTGATAAACTCATTGCAGCCGAGAAAAAACGCTTGGAAGAACAGAAGCGAAATAATCTTTCCCCTCCAGCTCCCGTTGTAAATCCTGGCGCCACCGGAACTACAGGCACCACGGGCGCATCCTCCTTCCCGTTTTACAATACGGCCATGAGATTGAAGGGGCAGCAGGATTTTAACGCCTACTGGGGAAACAGAACAAACCGAGATTATTGGCGAATCAATGCCAAAAAAAGCAGCCCCGCTGCAGACAAATCAGATGATACCACAGCGGCCTCAGCATCAAAAGACAGCATACCTAAAGGAGCCGGCATACCTGAAAATATATCCGCAGATCGCAAAATATATTATAAAGACATTCCTTTAACCAAAGAAGCGCGGCAAAACTCGGAGTCCAAAATTGAAGATGCGCTTTTCGCCGCAGCCGGAATTTACCAAAACCAATTGCTGGAAGATGCGGAAGCGATCAAGCTCTACAACGAATTGCTCAAACGCTACCCCAAAACCAAATACGAAGCACAAACCCTGTTTGAATTAGCGAAGCTTTACCGCAATGCGGGCAACAATTCGGCCTACATTGAAAAACTGGCTGCCCTAAAAACAAAGTATCCTTCCAGTCATTACATCGGTTTACTCGACAATTCAGGTGCTACACAAACAACAAACGAAAACACATCAGAACAAAAGATTATTGAAGACATCTACGATTCCGTTTATACACTTTTCAAAAATGGGAAATATGCCGCAGCAGCTGCATTAAAACTGGAAACCGACCGAAAATATGCCGGCAATGCCTTGCAGTCCAGGTTTGATTATTTGTACGCACTGTGCTTATACCACCAGGGAAATGCTGCAAAAAGTCTGGAACTGCTAAACCAGGTTGTAAGCGACTATCCCTCTACTGCAATTGCAGACATGGCCCAAGCCAATATTGATGCAATGAAAAGACTTCAGGAAAAAACCGGTTCCTCCGCTTCCGTTGATACCGCTTCCACCAAATCGGGGGAATTGTGGAAAGACTGGGACAACAAGGAAGAATTGTTTTTTATCATGTCATTCGCCAAAGGAACAAACACATCCATGATACGGGCGGCACTTAACGATTTCAACAAAGAGAATTTCGTTTTTGAAACACTGGAGGTGAGTTCCTCAAGGGCATCGGGCGAAACCGTGTACATCAGTGTTGCCAACTTCAGTAAGCCTGCCGTTGCGCTGGATTATCTCAAAATGCTTCAAACCAAAGCAGATTTGTTCGCCTCAAAAGGTTTGTTTGAATACGAATTGGCCTGGATTTGCAAAACCAATTACACCACACTGGCAGGCAACAACCGAATCAATGCTTATATGGATTACTTCAAAAGCAAAACTAAGTAATACTATATTCGCAGTTGTATGGCAGACAGCAAAGGGTTCTTTTTAATCAGGAAATTCTGGAGTTTCCTGCTGGGAACATTTTCATTTATCTTGCTGCTCTTTTTGTTGGTCAACTTCGGATTATTCGGCGAAATGCCCGAGATTAAAGAACTGGAGAGCCCAAGAAGTTCACTTAGCAGTGTGGTTTATTCTCAGGATGGAGAAATTCTGGGATCCTATTTTCTGGAGAATCGAACAAACATCCGCCACGATGAAATTGCCCAATGCGTATATGATGCATTGATATGCACTGAAGACATTCGTTTTTACAGCCATTCGGGAATTGATGCCAGAGGAACAGCCAGGGCTGTTGTGCGGGTTGGCAGAGATGGTGGTGCCAGCACCATCACCCAGCAATTGGCTAAAAACCTTTTTTCCATTTATGAAAAACCCGGGATGAAAATTACACGGGTGATGCAAAAATTTAAGGAATGGATCATTTCGATCAGACTGGAACGCCGATTCACCAAGAATGAAATTATAACCATGTACCTGAACACCGTGCCTTTTTCGGGCATGAGCTGGGGTATTGATGCCGCATCGAAGGAGTTTTTTAACAAGAAACCGATAGACTTAAAGACCGAGGAGGCTGCAGTGCTTGTGGGAATGTTGCAGGCCACAGGCAGGTTTAACCCCCGTTTGCACCCTGAAAAATCTCAGGCTAGACGCAACATTGTTTTGGCTCAGATGGTAAAATATGGAAAACTCAAACAGGAAGAGTTTGATGAGCTCAAACAAAAACCCATTAAGCTGGACTACCGCATGGCAGATAACGAGGGAAGTGCAATTTATTTCCGCGATCAATTAGGAGAATTTATGAAGGACTGGTGTCGAAAGCGGGGAATGAATTTGTATAAGAGTGGGCTGAAAATATACACAACCATTGACAGTCGACTTCAGAAATACGCCGAACAGGCCGTTGAGAAACACATGGGCGAATTACAAAAACAATTCAACCAAACCTGGGGTAAGGAAGTCCCTTGGAGAAAGTTAAGCGACTGGACAGTGATTCCCAATTTCATTGAAAATGCCCTGCAAAAAACCGATCGGTATCAAATTTTAAAAAGCAAACTGGGAAATAATGAAAAGGCCATTATTGATGAATTGAAGAAACCGGTGAGAATGACCATTTTCACCTGGAAAGGAGAACGCGATACCACCATGAGTCCTTACGACAGCATGAAACACATTAAGAAATTCCTGCACGCCGGATTTGTGGGGGTGGAACCGGAAACCGGATTTGTAAAGGCCTGGGTGGGTGGTATAAATCACAAATACTTCAAGTTCGACCATGTCAATAAAAACTCCCGAAGGCAAGTTGGCTCAACCTTCAAACCCATTGTGTATGCCACTGCAGTTGACATTAACAAATATTCTCCCTGCACCAAATTCCCGCGCGAAAGAACCACATTTGTAAGCGGCGGACAAACCTGGAGCCCCAGAAACAGCGATGGTTCAGAAGGAGGCGAATTTACCATGGCCAAAGGGCTGGCCATGTCAGATAACCTGATTACTGCTCAAATTATGAAATCTCTGGGAGATGATGCACCGCTTAGTGTGATTAAGTTTGCTGAAAGAGTAGGAATTGAGAAAAATCGCATACCCGCAGTTCCCAGTATTTGTTTGGGAACCATGGAACTCAGCCCCTATGAAATGGCAAGTGCTTACACAGCATTTGTGAACAAAGGTTTGTGGATTGAACCCACATTTATTACCCGAATTGAAGACAAAAACGGGAATGTACTGGAGGAATTCAGCAACCCCAAACACGATCAGGTTCTGAGTGAGGAAAAAGCCTATGCGATGTTTAAAATGCTGCAGGGAGTGGTTGATTTTGGTACAGGAAGTTATCTCAGAGGAAAATTTCAGGTAAAAGGAAGCATTGGCGGTAAAACAGGCACCACTCAGGGAAGCGCCGATGGCTGGTTTATGGGGGCTTCAAAAGGATTGGTTTGCAGTGTTTGGGTTGGTGCCGATGATCCATCGGTCAGATTCAGAAGCGGTTGGTTTGGGCAAGGCGCCTTGATGGCACTTCCCATCTACGGAATTTTTATGCAGCAGGTTCAAAACGATAAAAAGGTGAGATTGAATGTTGACATGATTGAAATGCCTGAAAAACAAACCGGATTGCTTTCGGATTGCGATGAACAGGCCTCCGGAGACAGCGATGCAGACTTAAATGTGGATGGTCTCGGCAATTAACTCAATGCTATTGCAAAAAACATTGCTGCTTTGTATATTTGCACCCCTGTTAGAAACAAGACCGAGATGAAACCCGATATACATCCTAAGAATTTTCGCCTTGTTGTGTTCAAGGATATGAGTTGCGATCATTCATTCCTAGTGCACAGCTGTGTAGACACCAAAGAAACCACCAAATGGGAAGATGGAAACGAGTATCCCCTTTACAAACTCGAAATCTCAGACAAATCTCACCCGTTTTACACCGGTAAACAGCAACTTGTAGACACAGCAGGTCGTATCGACAAGTTCATGCGCCGTTACGGTAAGAAATAAGAAATCATTAAAACATTTCAGGAAAACCACCCTCATAAGGGGTGGTTTTCTTATTTATGCAGTTTAATCATGGTGTTTTGCCCTGAAAATAACTAATTTCGAAACCTATGCTTTTGTCTCTGTTCGACGATGATCAGATTGAACATCTTTTCCCACTGACCTTAACCCGCCCGGCTGCCGACCTGCGTTGCGGCATGCTGACGCTTGCTGAAAAATGGCAGCATCTGCTTAACCCTTCACAAACTTTTTTTGAAACACGAAATTACCTTCAAAACAAATTTCATGAATCTGAAAGTCCTGTGCAG
>CANHCW010000026.1 GCA_947459165.1 Flavobacteriales bacterium | reverse complement strand
GAGTCATCGGAAGCTACATCTTCGGCCACACTTTTTTCGAGTTTGTGCAAAATATCGGGGTGCTGACCGGCACAATTTTGAGCTTGCTGCTGTGTTTTGTTGCACAACTTTAACATTCCCGCCATGGCTGTAAGAATAATCAGCGATTTCATACCGCAATTATAATGTGCAGCAAGCCAATACCCTCAAAAAAGCGTACCTTCGCCATGCTATTATGGGCATTTCGGTATCAGACATTAAGGCACCCATAGCCACAGAACTGGAGGTTTTCGAAAAGCTGTTCCGAGGGAGCATGAAAACATCTGTTCCGTTGCTCGATACCATTATGAATTACATTGTGCGCCGTAAAGGCAAGCAGGTAAGACCCATGTTTGTGTTGTACAGTGCGGCTCTGTTTGGCCCCATTGGCGACAGAACCTACAGGGGTGCTTCGTTGGTTGAACTTTTGCATACGGCCACCCTGGTTCACGATGATGTGGTTGACGACAGTTATCAGCGGAGAGGTTTTTTCAGCATCAATGCTTTGTGGAAGAACAAAATTGCAGTGCTCGTGGGTGATTTTCTTTTATCTAAGGGCCTACTGCTAGCAGTTGAAAACAAAGACTATGATTTGTTAGAGATTCTGAGCAATGCCGTGCGCGAGATGAGTGAAGGTGAACTTCTGCAATTGGAACGAGCCCGGTTTATGGATGTAACCGAGGAGGTTTATTTTGAAATCATTAGAAAAAAAACCGCCAGTCTGATTGCATCTTGTTGCGCCATTGGAGCTGCTTCCAACAATAATTCATCGGAAATAATTCAAAAAATGCGACGATTTGGCGAATTAATTGGTCTTGCTTTTCAAATTCGTGACGATTTATTTGATTTTGGCGACAACAAATCCGGTAAGCCTGCCGGCATTGACATTAAGGAGAAAAAGCTAACACTCCCTTTGATTTATGCCTTTTCACAATGCAGTGGCAGCGAAGTGAGAAGAATTAAAACCCTCATTAGAAGCAAAACCCCCGACAAGAAAAAAATTGCGGAAGTGGTTGAATTCATAAACCAATATGGAGGCCTTGTGTATGCCCGTAACAAAATGACGGAACTGAAAAATGAGGCCTTTTCATTACTGGAACAAACTGCAGAACCCGGGAAACGCCGCGAAGATCTGCTCAAACTCGTTAATTTTGTCATCGAAAGGGAACAATAATGAAAGCCATCATTCAAGGTCACGAAATTGCACTGGAACAAACCGTTAATACCTGGAAACCTTTGGGCGAAGAAGCTGTGAGTTGCAGTGCCCTTAACGATGGCCGCTTGCTTATTCGGGTTAACGGGGAAACTTTTACCGCAAGATTGCAGGATATTAACCGAGATGAAAAAACCGTTACCCTGTACCTGAACGGAAAAAAATTAGAGGTTAAACTGAAAGAGCCCCTAGATGATTTACTGCAATCCATGGGCTTGGATAAGCTGGCTTCAGCCAAAGTAAGCGCAGTAAAGGCACCCATGCCCGGTCTTGTACTTTCTGTTTTGGTGGAACCGGGGCAAACCGTTAAAAAAGGTGATAAACTACTGGTACTGGAAGCCATGAAAATGGAAAATATCATTAAAGCAGGCGGCGATGGAATGGTGGGTCAGATTTTGGTTGATAAAGGGCAGGCGGTTGATAAAAACCAAACCCTGATCGAATTTGCCTGATAAAGCACACTAATCATCTGCACCGAATTGTGCAAACTGATGCAACACATATAAAAGCAGCAAGGTTTTTTTGGATTGTTTTATTCGTTTACGCAGCGCTGGGACTTATAAATCTTGATTTAATTCCCATACCCTGGCTTGATGAAGCCGCCTGCCTGGAGCCGGCTGTGTTGTGGCAACGAACCGGACATTTGGTAAGCAAAGCATGGCCCACACCCGGAACAGAAGATATTTTTTTAAGCTACCCTCCCGGCATTGTATTTTTACACAAAGTAACCCTCAGTGTTTTTCCGGCTGAAGTTTTTTGGGTTAGGTTGCCTTTTTTGATTTTGCATTGTTCGGCTCTGCTGTTGTTGTATCAAACCTTAAAGAAAACCGGACTTGACATCAGGTGGGTGATGCTGCTTGTTCTTTATTTTTTGTTTGATAAAGTGGTGTTTGAAATCAGTCGTTCGGGACGCAGTGAGGTGATTGAGGTTTTCTTTTTGTCGCTGTGGTTTTTCATTCAATACCATTTGAACAATAAAAATGGCTACAAATTTCTCTTGCTGGGGCTGTGCAGCGGCGTTTTGTTATTAACCCACCTGAAGGAATGGCCGGTTGTGGCTGTATTGTTTATTTGGGTGAGTATGGAACAGCGGAGTGTAAAAACCATGTGTATGCACCTGGTGGGCCTTTTGATATTGCCTGTTTTATACATGTGGTTTATTGATTTTAGAATAGGAGAATTGTACAGGCAGCTGTTTACCCACAGCATGGAACACAGTGCAGGAACCGATATTTTGCACAATATTTACAACTACTTTATTGGCAGATTCTATCCCGTTTACAAGGAGCAACCTTGGTTTCCGCTTTTGCATTTATTCATTACCTGGGTTAGCCTGAGACAACTGAAAACCAATTGGAGACGCAATTTGCCGGCTGCAGTATGGATTTTTGCCGGGCTGGTTTGGATGTTTATGCTTGGGCCGTATTACCGATATTTTTTGCCAATGTATGTAATCGGTATGTTTATAGCGGCAACACTGCTAATAGAGAAAAAAATTGCTTTTCCGAATCTACGAAAATGGTACTGGCTTCCAATTGCGTTCATGATGCTGTGGCCTTTTATAAGCAGACATTTGCTCGCATTTGTTCAAAGGCCGGAACGAGACCCGGAAAAGGCGCTGGTTTATTTGGAGAAACAAGTTCCCAAAAGGGGTAAAATATTACTGTACGGCAATGAAATTGGTTTGTATTACGCCGCCAAAAATGCAAATGTGGATTTTACCCATGTTACTTCGCCCGACCATTTTCAGTTTAATGAGTACGACAGTATTTTTTACCTTACCGACATGCAGCTTGGTGAACTGCAGCTGCGCAGTTCGTACAAACCTGAACAATATTCGCTTCCGCCTTGGGCTTACCGCTTGGGCAAGGGAGGCACATTTGCCAATATGAACATGTATTTTATTTCGAACGAAGCGGAATGGAAAAAGGTGGCGAAGCCGTTTTATGGCTGGAATTAGCCGATTTTA
This sequence comes from Flavobacteriales bacterium, assembly GCA_947459165.1. Classification (GTDB taxonomy): domain Bacteria; phylum Bacteroidota; class Bacteroidia; order NS11-12g; family UBA955; genus RGEC01. Next base: position 15,610 of record CANHCW010000026.1, on the reverse strand, counting down.
TCTTTCAGACTTTTTTTGCGGAGTTTACGGGTGCGAAAGTAAAACACCAAACAGGCCAAACTGAGAATGAGCATCAACCAGCCGCCTGCATCCTGAAACCCACTTTTGCCGGTGGTGAGGTGCGCTTGCCAAAAGCGCGCGGCCGCCTCAATTGCTGTTACGGCGCATATCGCGAGGAATAACAGACTCATCACATGGTATTGTATCATTCTTTTTTCGGTTGATGGTTCCACTTACATTTAATATTTCCCAATCGGTAAAAGATTGGTTGCTTTCCATGCCCTCACCTGTAATGATTTGATCGGGGGTGGTAATGGTCACAAATTTATTGGTGAAAATGCGTCCTTTTTCCTGATCCCAGGTGAGTTCCTCGGTTTCAAGCTTTTCGCATTTGATATTCAACACACGAACATTGCGCCTAACTACTACCCTCTTTTTATTTTGATAACTGATACCGTATTCACTGAGCAAATAACTTTCAACCTTGCCATTGTTGCCGTAAAACTCGGCCTGAATGCCTTTGGGCATTTCCACATAGGGATCGCGCACATTTTTCATGGCCAACAGCAAAGGTGATTTGATTTTTGCCTTTAACAGACCGGAATCGGTGTATTCAATAACCACATTTTCGGCAATTTCTTTTGTGGCAAGGGTATCATTTTTCTTGCTGCGGTATTTGCTTGTTTCAAGCTTGGTGCAGGATGTTAGCGCAAACATCATCACCATTATGAAGATACTGTACCGAATTTGCATCAATCGAATTTACGGCGCTGAAACCAAATATCACCCAAATTCATGCTAAGGGAAAAAACCAGGTATTGTTCTCGCGCAAGACCATTGAGATTTTCACCCCTAGAAATGTAGTCGGCTTGAAAATGTACGATGCTGCGCAGAACGCGGTTATCGAAGTAGCGGCGGGAAATGGGAATGCCAAAACCCACAAAAGCCCTTTGCTCTTTGATGATGCGCTGACCGCCGGTACCGATAAACGCATTTTGTGTTTCACTCATTACACCGCCTATTCGAATGGGCATTCGCATGCGCTTTTGTCTTACAGATTTTTCATCCATCGGGTTAAGAGTTAAAGTAACTCCATAATCTGTGCGGTCGCTGAGTTTGATCCCTGGGTTAAAAAATGCGGCATAATTACCCCAAAGTTGTTTGCGATAATCGAGGCCAAGGCTGAAGAGACGGCGAAACCTGAACTGGTATCCCAACCCAAATGAAGCCGGCATACTGATTTTGTTCATCCCGGTTTCAATATCCAAAACAGTGTCTATGGTATAGAGGTTTTGCAGGTTGTTTTGCAATGTTCGTGCCTCCAATGTTCTTACCAGCCGGTTTTGACCGGCTCTAACAACACTGTGAAATCCGTAGCTTAAACCAAAAGTGTGCTTGGCGCTGTCTTTGCCAAAACTAAACAATGCTCCGGCACGATGCTGAAACCCCCGGATTAAAACGGATTTATCGTCTTCCACAAACATATAATTTGTGCTATCGGGAAAACCAAATATCGACACATCGCGAATTTGACCGAAAAGGTAGCCACTGCTGAATCCCAGACTGATATGATTTCCCAGTTTAAGAGACTGTGAAAGTTCAAATACATTTACTCCACCGCTTCCACTGTGAATGGTTCGGGTTGTAAAGGGATTGGTGCTTTCAAACAAATAGTTATAACCTACACTGGTACCGGGGTACAGACTCAGGGCGCTATTCCAGGCAAAGGGTACAGTTTTGGTTTTCTTTTTGGATGAACTGGAAGGCATTGATTTGACTTTGTCTTTTTTCCAGTTGTTGAATGCCAAAGACAGGTAACTGAAGGACCCGCCGTTAAAACTGCGAACCTGATCACCGGAAGAGATGTTGCCTGTTCTGCCGTTTAAACCAAAATCAACCGTGGCATAGCGAAGGTTGCCGAGGGTTGCCGGATTGAACAAACTGAATGAATATGCCCCACTGTGAGTTTGGCTGTTGGCACCTGCCTGTATAAAATTTTGATTGAGTAACTCGCCTAACCCGAAATTGCTGTAAGGAGAAATGGTATAATTCTGCCCGCTGGATTGAGCCCATGAGACCGAACCCGTGAACAGGGAACCTAAAATGAAGATGAAGTATTTAATTCTCATTCAGCAGCAGACAATGAAACAGACCTTTATGAATCAACAAAGGCTCTACAAATATCCGGTTTTTCAGCCGTTCTGCCAAAACGGGGGCATCGCCGCCGGTCAGCACCACTGTGATTCCCGGGTTTTGGCTTTCAATTTCATTGATTCGGGTTTCTACTTCCGCTAAAAAACCCAGCCGTACACCAGCGAGAATACTATCCCTAGTCGATTTTCCGGGCCACTGAACTTCGCGTTCATCTTCAACCAAAGGAAGTTTGCCCGTAAAGGATTCAAGGGCCTTGTAACGCATTTGCAAGCCGGGGGAAATGCTGCCGCCATGAAAAACCCCTTTTTCATCAACCCAATCGAGTTTTAGACATGTGCCGGCATCCACAATTAGTACATTTTGGCCTGGAAAACTTACAGCTGCTCCGGCAGCGGCGGCAAGCCTGTCTGAACCAAGCTTATCAGGCGTTTCATAATCTATTAGAAATGGGAGCTTTGAGCCGAAACGCAACTCTGTTATTGGGCATTGAAATTGATCCAAGCCCTGCGGAACTGAACCTGTAACATTGCAATATGCAACACCGTTCAGCACCGGCAGGAGCCCTGTTAATTCTGTTAAATTTTCAACAACTCCATTTTCAACAACATTGCCCAGTGCATTGAACAGAGCAAACTTGCGCCGTGTATTGCCGATATCGAGGGTGAGGTACATGGGTGTAGAACGGAAACAGAGGCTCAAAGTTACATTTCAATCATTGCAATTGAAGAATAAACACCTGCTTAACTCAAATGCTGTCTCAAAAAAAAATGCAGAGGAAATGATACCCCCGCATTTTGATTTATTTCAAGAAATTATTATTTCAAAATCAGTTTATCGGTGAACACTCCTTTATTCGTTTCTACCTGCACTGAGTAAACGCCTGCACTTAGGTTGAGATTTAGTTTTATTTGTTTTTCACCTGCCCCCAATTCAAAGTGCACTATGCGACCGCTTAAATCGGCAATGCTAATGCTGCTTATAGGATCGGTTCCGGCAACCACCACGCTATTTTGAGCAGGATTAGGGAACATTTTCAATGAACCGTGAGCAAAGGTTCTTACAGACGAAGCCTCATTGTCTTTAACTAGCAGCGTAAGCGTAGAATCTGCACCTACCGAGCCGGGACCAACAATATTTCTGATACCGAAAATGAGGGTTTTAGGCCCATCAGACTGGTTGTCGTCGTTGATGTTTGCCTTGCCTGCAAAGTAGCTGTTGTTTTTAAGAACGGTGATGGTTGATCCGTTGAAGTCGTAATCAAGCGGTGAAGTGGCCGTTCCGCCAATCACTTTTACATCAAATGTGAAATTTTCATCGGTGGGAAGAACCTGCAATTCAAACTTAAAGCTGTCGGCCAACTCGGTAATGGTATCGAGCTTTTTGAAGAAATTGATTTTGGGCAAGGTTGCTGCTTGAAAATCAGTCAGTTTTCTGGGCGTTAGAACATACCTTGATGTAAATGGGCTGTTATTGTCATACTGCTGACCAAAGCCTGTAATGTTTAGATAGCCCGCGGGTGCAGGGGTTCCGTCAATGTCGGTTTCTGCATCAATATTTAAGGTGTCAACACCTCCGGTAGTATATTGAATGCGCACATATTTAAAGCCGTTGGCTGCCAATGCTGTTGAAGGCCATTCTGCCGGATCTACCAATTTCACCCTGCGAACCTGAACCATTGTGTTTTCGGTGCTTTCTGTCATGTCACTCACTACCACCGCAGTTTTTAAAGCACGATTTCCTGCAATGAAAATGATGGTGTCGAGATTGTCCATTTGGGCTGTTCCCTGAAACTGGCCTACGCGACCCTGTACTATAACTGAATCTCCTTCTTTGGGCAAGTAAGCATAATTTTTGGTTGCTGAAAAAACGCCAATGCCACCTGTTTTATCCGCCATCATAAATGACAGGCCGTTATTTCTGAAATTAGGAGTATGCACTGTACCGGTTACACGACATTTTACACCAAGTGAATCGGCGGTTTTGTTTGCATTGGTTTGCGCATTTACTTTCGAAATGGGATACATAGGCAAATCGTCGCTGATGATAGAAAGGGTAAAAGTATCGGGCTTTAAAATTTTTGAATTGGACAGATTGTCGAGAACAAATACCCCTTTTTCGAGTGTTTCAAAATCGTTGTCGTTGGTGATGGGCACTGAAATTTCAATGCTGTCGGGAGTATTGTTGTCAATAGATTGAATTTTAGCCGAACCAAATGTAAAATCACTTCCATCTGTTGCCGTTGATTTTGAAGAAAGCAACCTTACCGAGAAATCAGCACCGGCATCGGATCTGGAAACTATCCGTATTTTCATTTTCACCGAGCCCACATTCTCGTTTACACTGGTTCCTGCCGCATCGAAACGAATTTGGGAAGGACCGTCGTTATCAGTCATCACCAAAGTAAACAACGAATCAGTTAACAAGGCAGGGCCGGTTAGTTGACGAACACAAAGAACCACGGTGTCATTGGGATCAATGTTAAAGTCGTCGAAAATTCTTGAAAAGATGGTCACGCTGTCGGCGCCTGTTGATTTGCCTAGATTGAAGGTTGAATCTGTATTGCTGTTGCCCAATTTAAACTCTGTTGGTATAAGGGTGCTGTCTCCCTTTCTTTTTACAAACAGGCGAATTCGGCTTTGAGTGGTAGTTGCTTTATCTATCTTAATTTTTACGCCTACTCGCAGCGCATTTTCCTTAACTACTACCAGGTTCGGTCCGAGAACAATATTGGGAATGTCATTGTCCTTGATGGTCATGGTGTGGGCCACTTCCGTACCGATTACGCAATTTGAAGCCTGATCAAGGCGAAGTACGATGGTTTCATCGGTTTCAAAGACTGCATCATCGTTAATGGTAATGCTGGTGGTATCGCTAACCTGGTTTCCCGGTTTAAATGTAATGGTTCTGGGTTCGGTCAGGTTGTAGTCGGCTCCGCTGCCTTTTGTCGCTGTACCGCCACCCACAGAAATTCTCACTGTTTGGTCTTGATCGTTGCTGTATTTGCGCACCACAAACGCCCTTGTGGTTCCAATTCCCTCAGATACAGTTGATGTTCTGGTCCAGAATTCTACCATCGGACTCACCAAAGAGGCTTCATTCAATCCAAGAGATACAGGGGTAATTCCGCCTGTTGGATTTACGGTATTTTTCTGTGCCACACCCCATTTGCCATCGGCATCCTGGTTGGCATAGATAAGATTGCCATCTTTTAATCCTAAATTTTCAATGCGCCTCACACCATTGGCATTGGTGTTGGGCATATAAGTTCCCCAATTTCTGCTAATGCCATTTACACTGTCCCTATAGAATATGGGCATACTGGCAATGGTTAGATTATCGGATTCAATGTAAGTCATGGATAAGGGACGACCCGAGCCAAGCGTGTTGTCGTAAGTTGCAACAATGCTTCTGGGTGAAGCCATGCTTTTTCCCCACAACCCGGTGCAGGAAGTATCACCGGTGTTGCTCGATGAGTAGGACAATACTTTAATAGAATCCTGGCAATAAAGTCTGAAAGTATCAAAATTGATTTTTCCGCCGCGCAGGGTTATACCCATGTACAAAAAGTTTCCGGCTTTGAATCTTGTTGCATTGCCGGTTGTCATGAATGCAAACCAACCCTCAAAATTTCCACCCGGATCGGTAGTAAAACTGTCTATGGTTGCGGCTGTTGTAAAATTAACTGTACCACTGGTGTTGTACCTGTAGCTGTTGGTATCAATGAAAAGTGCATTGCCTGCACCGGCGAAAAGCGTGTTTGTATTCAAATCAGCAGCGTTCATGGCTCTGGTTGAATATTGATAAAGGCTGGATGGCTCCAAGTTGGTAATTTGGAGTCGTGCAATAACTGGCAGCCTTGTTGTGTTTCCTGAAACCATGTACTTGGGCACCTTAATGCCTGTTACATTGACTGATGAGTACTGCGCTGACAATTGCAGAGTAAACAGAGCCAAAATAATGAGTATGAGTTTTTTCATTGAATTCATTTCAGGGCAAAAATACCTCAAATGATTTTAATTTCAGTCACGCTTCAGTCCAAACTTCAACCTCTTAACGCAAAGGCAATGGTTAAAATGCCTGAAACTGATGCATTGCCTTGCTGCAGTACACGAACACAAGATTCCAGGGTTGCCCCTGTTGTTGTAACATCATCCACCAGCACTATGCGTTTTTTTTCAGGCAAAAAGCCTTTTTTCAAATCAAAAACAGAAGCAACATTTTCCCATCTGCTCCAGCGGGAACGACGAGTTTGAGTAGCTGTGTGCGCGGTTCTGATTAACACATTATCGCTACATTCACATCCAAAAACAGATGCGAGTCCCAAACCAAAGTAATAACTTTGATTGTATCCCCTTTGCCTCTCTTTTCTTGGGTGTAGTGGCACCGGAACAATGACATCGGGTGCATTGAATCCTTCTTCCATCAGTTCCAGCGCATACAGTTTTCCAATTGCCATAGCCAGCTCTTTTTTATTTCTGTATTTAATCTGATGCAACAGTTTTTGAACCATGCTGTCATGCCTGAAATACAAGTAAGACCCGGCAAAATCGAGTGGGACCCGGCCATGAAATACTTTGGCTACGGGATTGTCTTTTTGCAGTGTTGAACGGGTTCTTGGCAAAGCATACAAGCAACTCAAACACAGTTCTTCCTCTTTTCTCATGAGTGCAGCATCGCACAAGCGGCATGCCCGCGGGTAAAATAAGTGCTGAAAATCTTCCAAGGCAAGGCGCCAACTCATGATAAGAATTTTGTCGAAATTAAATGAAGTCTGTCACTTTTCATTCATTTAGACGGCTTTTCCGTGAAATTTGCAGTTCAAAATGGCCCGAAACGACAGAGACCTTCCCAAAACCAAGCTGAACAAAGAATCGATGAGGCGCGCCCTGCGCATTTTCGGTTTCATCGGTAAAACAGATAAATGGCTGTTTGCACTGGGAACACTTTTTCTCGTTCTCACTGCGATCACAGCGCTGCTTTTCCCCGAACTGATTGGCAGAATGGTGGATTCTTATACCAGTCTTGAAAAGCTTAAAAACGCTGCTAATGGTTTTCTTTACTTGTTCATCGCACAGGCCGTTTTCTCCTTTCTTCGCATCGGGCTTTATGTAAGAATAGCAGAAAACCTCACCTATGCCTTGCGCAAACGGCTTTACAAAGCAGTTTTACTGCAAAACATGGACTTCTTTCACCAAAACCGCACCGGAGATTTGTTAAGCCGATTTACTGCGGATATAGGACAAATTCAGGATTCGTTTTCAAGCAACCTTGCCATGTTTCTAAGGCAAGTGCTGGTTATTGTGGGCGGAGTTGTATATCTGTTTATCAAAAGCCCAACCATGGCCATGTATATGCTTGCCACAGTGCCGATTGTGGTCATAGTTTCCTTGTTTTTTGGTCGATATATCCGCAAAATCAGCCGTCAGGTTCAGGATATGACCGGCAGCAATACCGTTATAGCAGAAGAAACCATCAGCGGCATTCAAAATGTAAAGGCCTTTACCAACGAAGATTTTGAACTGAACAGGTACGGTTCCGATGTAGAAAACCTAAGGCGCAAAAGCATTTATCGTGGCCTTCTCAGGGGTGCTTTCAGCAGCTTCATCATTGTTTGCCTGTTCGGAAGTATTGTTTGGCTCATTTTCATGGGCCTGGGAATGGTTCAAAGCGGAGAAATTCAAATGGGCGAAATGTTCAGCTTTATGCTTTATACAGCATTTGTTGGGGGCAGTATCGGTGGGCTTGCCGAACAGTTTGTACAAATACAGAAAACCATTGGTGCGGTTGAACGGGTGTTAGATTTGATTGATAAGCCCACCGAAGAAATTGAAATATCAGCGGCTGAAAAACCCCTTTCAAACGGACTTCAATTTCAACATGTTTCCTTCAGTTACCCTTCACGCCCCGGGTTTGAGGTGATTAAAAATATGAGTTTCGATATTGCGCCCGGCACATCCTTAGCAGTTGTAGGGCCCAGCGGGGCGGGCAAAAGCACTTTGGTCAATCTTATTTACCGTTTTTACTCCCCTAATTCAGGTAGGATTTTAATGGGCGGGCGCGACATTTCAGAAACAGACCTTTACAGCCTGAGAAGAGGTTTGGCACTTGTACCTCAGGAAATTATGCTGTTTGGGGGCAGCATTGCAGAAAACATTCGTTACGGAAATCCCGATGCAAACGATGAACAGGTGAAAGAAGCAGCAGTTAAAGCCAATGCCCATGATTTTATCTCTGCATTTCCGGAGGGTTATAAGACTATTGTAGGCGATAGAGGCATTCGGCTTAGTGGTGGACAAAGACAACGAATTGCCATTGCCAGAGCCATTTTACGCGATCCCGATTTACTCATACTGGATGAAGCCACCAGTTCTCTTGACACCGAAAGTGAACAACAGGTGCAGGCGGCACTTGCAACTTTGATGAAAAACCGCACCAGCATAATCATTGCGCACCGATTGAGCACCATTCGCCATGCCGACAAAATTATTGTAATGCGTTCCGGAAGCATTGCCGAAACCGGTACCCATGATGAACTGATGAAAATTGAGAATGGTCTTTATCGCAGAATGGTGGAAAAGCAACTGGAACCCGAAGATTTTTTCAGCAATCCTGAATGAAAAAACTGAAGCGCTTCGCCTGGTTCATTTTCAAAAGTCCACAGCGAAAAATGCTGGGATTCGGCACATTGCTTTGCGATCTCAAAGGTCTGTTTTCTATTCTATTTGGCGAGAAAAGTACAGAGCCCATCTGGGTTTGTGTGGGTGTAAAGGATAGAACAAAAAACATTCATAGGTTGGTTCAGAGTCTATCCACTATTTACAACAATGAAAATTTCGCCCTTTCCGTTCACGATCAGGGAAGTGCAGATTCAACAGAACTGGAACTATGGCTGAAAGATAATTGGCCCGGAAAATTGATTTGGAGCAGTGCAAAAGCCGATTTCAACCGGTCTATGGCCTTCAACACGGCAGTAAACCAAGCTACAGGTAATCTGGTTTTTGTTTGCGATGCCGACATGACTCTCCCTCCCAACCTTGAACAGCAAATCAGAAAGTATACCCGACCTGCAACAGCCTGGTTTCCAGTTTGTCAGTGGCAATTAAATCCCAACAATGATGATTGGATGTGGTTTACCCAGGGAACAGGGTTGTTTTCGGCGCACAAAATATGGCATAAAAACTCACTGGGATACGACGAATCAATCACAGGATGGGGTGGCGAAGACTGGAATCAGTTTTTTAGCATGTACAAAAGTGGAATGATGCCCGTTAGAACCCGCTGTAAAGGATTATTTCATCATTGGCATGAACCCACCGAGCCTCAGGACTGGAAGAAATTATTTTAATCGTTAAACCTTACAATCTGCTTAAAGCGGCTTTAATGGTATTGATATAATCAGAAGTAACTCTTTTGGTTTCTTCATAGCGATCTGTTTTTTCACCGGTTGCCTCGTTCATATACAGTACCCGGTTTATTTCAAGCATTATGCTGAATACCTTGTTGTTTTTACGATAGTGCTGCATGGGCACAATGGCGCCTTTATACGGCCAGTCAATACCCAGAGAGTAACCTGCCTTATCAAAAAAATCTACCGAAATATCAATTAAAAGCTGCGGAGTGTGAAATAAATCCGTACCAATATTAAAGTCGGGGCGATCGGGTGTTTGATCCAGGTCGCGTTTTAATGGTTTGCCTGGATAGGAATGGCAATCAATAATGAGAGCCTTTTCAAAATATTGCAATTGCAAATTCACCGCCTGATTGAATGCCCTATGATGTTCGTGGTAATATCCGTCCATGATGATCTGCCTCAGCTCCGGTGAAACTTCTCTGATTTCCTTTCCATCATCGCTTTTTTCGTACAACACGCCCATTCCAAACTGCGCCATCACTTCATCTTCGTCGTTTGGAAACCTTTCGGGATCACAAAAAATTCTTGAAAAACCGGCAACAATTGCTTCGTCATGAGGCGAATGAAACAAATCGTCGGTGTAACGGTCGGTTAGCTTGAGTAACTCCTGGTCTATTTCATCGTCACTGATTGTAAAACCGTCTGAAAAAGGAATATTCAGCGAGGAATGGGGGATGTGTAAAATGATTTTTTGTGTTGACATGCGATGTGGGTTCTGATTAATTCAAAATAAAAGCTTTTACGAAGGTACTGTTTGTACCAAATTAAGACATCATTGCTCCAATCTTCGCATGAATATTTTCGACAAAACACCTTTTTTTTCGCTTAATCACTTCCTTGTTCTACTGATGAACGAATGGACTATTTTGAAGACCCTCTTTTGGCCTTAAATTTGTTCATTCAAAAGCATTGAAACTGTTTTTCGCCATAACGCTGACTCTTTTACTTTCCCTGAAGGGGATACAGGCCCAAAATACCGAAGCACTGGCAAAGCAGTACTATGAAAATGCTGAATACGAAAAGGCCACCGAATTGTATGATGAATTGTTGCAAAAGTCACCGCAGGATATTTTGTTGTACGACCGTTACCTGAGTTGCCTGCTGTTCACTTCCCAAACAGACAAAGCTTTCAAATTCGTTGCAAAACGCAAGAAAAAATATCCGGAACAGGCACAATACAGGATAGATGAAGGGTATGTACTGGAAAAGCAAGGCAAAATGCCCGATGCTGAGAAGGCTTTCAAAAAGGCTCTCGACTATTTAGCGGGCGAACCCGCAGCTTATTACGAAACTGCTGAAGCTTTCAGAAGAAGGAATAAATACACCTGGGTGATTAAAACCTTTGAATTGGGTGAAGCGAAATTTGGGGCAGAAAGCGATTTTGCTTCTTTACTGGCTCAGATTTACATGGAAACGGGAGAAAGGCAAAAAGCACTGGAAAAGTATGTTCAAATGGTGGTAACCACCGGGTATGCATACGAACAAAGCAAACAATTGTTTGAAATGAATGTGACCGACAGCGCCGATTTCGCCATTCTTCGTGGCATTCTGCTCAAACAACTGCAAAAAGACCCCGACAGATACGAACTGAACGACCTGCTGAAATGGACTTTTATTAAAACAAAAGACTGGAACAGTGCACTGATACAAACAAGGGCTTTAGACAAACGATTGAAGGAAAAGGGACAGCGGGTTGTTGAATTGGGTGATCTGTGCGCAAGCAATGAGGCGTGGGGAGTGGCAACCCAATGTTTCGAGTATGTAAAATTGCTGGGAAAAGATGGGCCTTATTATGCACAGGCGGTGTCAGGATTGCTTGAAACACGCTACAAACTGATTGAAACGGCCACTTTGCCCACAGCAACCGAAACAACCATGCTGGAAAACGAAATGCTCGATTTTCTGAAAGAATATGGTTATACCGATCAAACATGGAAAATTGCAAACCGGTTGTCTGAACTCTACACCCGTTTTATTCACCTGCCCGAAAAAGCCATTGATTTGCTCGAAGCATTTCAAAAAACCTACAATTTGTCGAAAAAGACACAGGCGGCAGCCAAACTGGCGCTGGGAGATGCTTATGTAATTGATAGCGATGTGTGGAGCAGCGAACTGCTTTTTGCCCAGGTGGAAAAAGATTTTCCCGAAGATCCGCTTGGGCAGGAAGCCAAGTTTCGAAGGGCAAGATTGAGTTATTACCGCGGTGATTTTGACTGGTCGGTTATTCAACTCGATGCCATTAAAGGAGCTACCACCCAACTCATTAGCAACAATGCCATTCGCTTGGCTCTCACCATTAGCGAAAACCTGGGTATTGACAGCAATTACGACGCCCTTTCGCGCTTTGCCAATGCCGAATTGTTGATTGCCCAGAATAAATTAACTCAAGCAGAAACCGAATTAGACAGCATTCCCAAGCTGTACCCGGGTCATTCCCTATCGGATGATATTCTTTTTCAAAAAGCCCTGATTCGCGAAAAACAAGGCCGCTTTTCCGAGGCCGCAGAACTGTACAACACCCTTGCCATTGCTTTCGGTCATGATATTTTAGCCGACAATGCCTGGTACAATTTGGGATTGTTGTACGAATACAAGCTGGGAGACAAAGAGAATGCCCGCAAAGCATATGAGAAAATAGTCAATGATTTTCCCGGCAGTCTTTTCATTATTGAAGCCCGCGAACGATTCAGAAAATTGCGGGGCGACAATATCTAATTTCGACAGTTTAAAGCAATTCTCATAAACGCCCTATTTTCGCATTCATGAAAAAGGGATTGCTGATGCTGCTTTCATGCGCAAGTTTGTTGCTGAATGCGCAGCTAGCCAACGATGTGCTGAACCTGTCGCCCCCACTGCCGCGAAAACCCATCGGCCTGTCATTCGAGGCATTTCCTTTTCTTAAAAACAACGAGTATTTCAATACCATCAATCCGGGTGAAACCTACTTCGGTTTTCGCACACAGGCTGCGGCAGTCTTTAATCTTCAGCCCGGCGGAAAGGCACAGCTCAGCACCGGCATAATGATGCAGGAAAATTACGGTGGCAAAACCCTTATAAAACCTGTTTTTCAGCTGAGTTTGCTGAGCTACCATGACTGGAATTACATTTTTGGAACGCTTAAATCAGGAACGAGGCACGGCTTAATTGAACCATTGTACAATTATGAACAAACCCTTTTTCAGCCATTGGAATATGGCATTCAGGTGCGAAAAAATAATAATAGCCGCTTTTTTTACGACGGTTGGCTTGAATGGAGACAACAACTGAATCAGGCGAGCAACCGGCAGGAAATGCTGATTGCAGGACAGCATTTAGACTATCGCATTTTGCAAGGGAAACGGGCTTTTATTTCCATTCCGCTGCAAGCGGTACTGGTTCATCAGGGTGGGCAGGCACTGAACCCACCGGTGAACATCAGCACCCGCATTAATGCCACGGCAGGAATTCGTTTTGCCAAAGCCGACACTTCACTGCTGACAGAATTTTATGCACTGCAAAGCATCGACAATTCGCCCAACCCCTCACAACCCTGGAAAAACGGTTGGGCAGTAATGAGCAATATTCGGATTCGGTTCAAAAAGTACAATACCCTGGCCGGAACTTTCTGGCATGGCAACGAGTTTACCACCACAACCGGTTCACCCGTTTTTTCGAATGTCAATCTTAACAATGTTTACGCAAATAGCAGAAACCGCACACTTTTAATGCTAAGGTATGTGTATTCACGGGCCATTTTGGGTTCCAAAATCTGGCTCGATGCACGCATAGAGCCCCATTACGACCTTCAACGATCTCGTGCGGAATTTTCCCACGGCCTTTACATTAAGTATATCACAACAGGTGAACTCAGAATTCCCCGATTACCCGGGTTGTTCTAAATTCCAACGGCTTATTCAGCGCCGTCCGTTTTGGCTCGGCTGATAGCTTTCTGACCAATGACTTTTCCCATGGTCATTCCAACCTCAATGTCGCTGCGATAATGGATAGCTCCATACAAGCGGCTTTTGCTGGCTTCGTCCGCCATCGACATATAATCCGCAGCCCTGCCGGGATTCACATGTGAAAGCAAGGTTGCTGCTGCACCGCTGAATGTGCTGTGACCGCTGGTGTAAGCCGGGAAATTCGGCAAGCCGGTTAATGTTTTGATTTTGGAATTAACCTGTGAGGGGCGCGGATTGAAATAGGCATACTTTGCATCCCAACAACAAATGGCTGCATCAAACATGGACATATTGAGCAGAGCCAGGTTTCGTGCCCATCGCGCTTCGCTAAAGCCAAGTTGAACGAAATCTTCACACGCGATGGCGTTCCAATGTCCAGGAGGGGTATATGTTCCTGCACCATCGCCCCAAAAATGAACAATCTTCATTCTTTCTCGGGTGGGATTTTCGCTATACCACAGCACTTCATCCAGTTCTTTGCGAAACTGCTCAGAATTGACCGATGGTGGCGGAGCCGGACGACCTGCAATGACTTCGGTTGTATCCAAAAGCAAACCGATGGTTCTGCCGAAAAGCGGCAGCATGGGTGGTCTTTTGGGGCTTTCCTGACTGATCCAAGGTGTTTCTCCCTTGGCAAGGGCATCAGTTTCCAGTTTTGCCCAGTCAGCGGGAGTTCCTACTGCTTTTCCAGCCCTATCATTGCGGGCCCGGGTAATAAATTTACCTGCAACTGCTTGTCCTAAGCGAACCCCGGCCAAAACCTCACTGCGAACATTGGCACCGGCCAGAATGCGACTGTTAATGCACTCAGTTAATTTTTGCTGAATGTAGTCCTGTTCTCCCGGAAACAACAAACTCATCATGGCGGCGGCTGCTCCTGCGGCAACAGCTTCTTCGCTGGGGTAAGCAAAATCTTTCACCACGGGAACCAGTTCCTTGATGGTGTTATCTACTGCAGAAGGCCTGGGCCTGCGGTAAAAACCTTTGTAATGATAAGCCGCAACCAAAGCATCATACTGGGCGGCTGCCACATAAGCGTAAGCGCGGGCAGCATAAGGTGGGTTGGCGAATGGAAAATATGGATAAGCCAAGGGATTGGCACTGCTCGGAATGGGGTAGGTTCCATCAGCATTTTGGTACGGTGGCAGGTTGTACTTGGCCACCAGCTCGCGCATAATTTCATTCCACCTTAACACCGTTCCCGCACTCCAGTATTTCAACATTGCCTCGTCATCGCTGCTCATGTTCGCCTGTCGGCTCTTAATTTCCTGCAACTCCAGTTTGTAATTGGGTGAAGTAACTGCGATGGGTGCATCGGCGGCAAACTCAGTGGGGCTGCTGAGTAAAATAGGCAGCCATTTGCCTGCTCCGGTATCGGCGTTGGCCGGCTTCAGCGCTGTAAATTCAAGATTCCGCTGTTCAATTTCTTTGCTGCATGAGGCAAAAGCCAAGCTTAGCACAATTGTATACAGCGTATTTTTCATCAACATTTTCACTTTTTGTCTCCTTTCATAAACTCAGCCTGATAAACCAGACCAGCCATAATCGTATTGGCTTTACCCATGTTTCTGCCGCTTAGCGTATGCATTCCGGAAGCCATCACACTCAATCCGCCGGTTTTGGGGATGAGGTATTTAATATTCAATCCTGCCCTCAACGCCTCCATGTTGTTGCTGAGGAAAGGCATGTCGTTTTTACGCATATCGAAACCGCCAATTGTATTCATGCGGTCCAATACCAATTCAAAAACCTTGTCGGCCATATCTCTCCAACCCAAACGAATATTGTACGAAAACACATCGGGCATGGTTACCTGATTGCTGTAAATCATTTCGGTGGTGTAATAAGCGTTCCGGTCGATGGTTACATTGCCGCGTTTCATCCATAATGCAGATGCTGTGCCGTACCAATGACCCTTTTGTACATCGGCCATCATTCGAATGGATGCTGTTTTGCTACGCATGCCAATTGAAATAGGCAGAAAGTCGGCAACATAATTGGTTAGAGGAGCTGAAACTCCGGCCACCGCAACGAGTGATGTATTGAAACCTTTAATCTCTTTGGCAAAAACCTCTTGCTTTAAAAACAGGTTCAAATCCTGAAT
>CANHCW010000025.1 GCA_947459165.1 Flavobacteriales bacterium | reverse complement strand
GTCAATCCGATTCTGCTAACATTGATTTCGAAAGCTTTCCCACCCGCTTTGGCACTATTTCAGATACAGGAAGCAGGAATACTCCTGAACCCACAAAACGGGAAACCGTTCCTTTTGGAAAAGACAAGTCGACTCTGGACAGCAGCAAACTCCTTTCAGGCGATAAAATGAAATCGCCAACAACCATCAATCTCGTAGCCAAAACCCTTACCTGGCTCGATTTTGAAAGCGGCTACAACAAGGCAGTAAAAGAAAATAAAATTTTGATGGTTGATGCCTACACCGACTGGTGCTATTGGTGCAAAGTAATGGATAGGGAAACCTTCTCCGATTCAACCGTCATTAGCACATTAAATTCACAGTTTGTAACCGTAAAACTGAATCCTGAAAAAGACCGAACTTTCCACTTCGGAGACACCACTATGAATCAGGTGGAATTGTACCGATGGTTGGGTTATGGCAATACATTCGGCTTTCCCACCACCTACTTCTGGATTTCACCAGGAAAAAGCCCTGAACGGTATAGCCTTGCCGGTTACAATGAGCCCAAAGCGTTTATGGAAATTTTAGGGCAGATTACCGCCAAGAAAAAGTAAAATGAGTAGAAAAAAAGTCCGGTTCAGCGTACTGGAACAAGTGGAAATTGGCCCGGCTGTAGCCGAAGGTCATTGCATTGCCCGGGTTGAAAACCGGGTGGTTTTTGTGAAATTCGCTGCGCCCGGAGATGTGGTTGACATTCAGATTGTAGCCAAAAAGAAAAACTACCTTGAAGGCCGAATACTTCGCTTTCACAAGCGATCAGAAAGGCGCATTCAACCTTTCTGCTCACATTTTCAAACCTGCGGAGGCTGCAAATGGCAACACCTTGGCTACGAAGATCAGCTGGTATTTAAACAGCAACAGGTTGTAGATGCTTTTGAACGCATTGCCGGTCTGCACGATTTTAAAGTGCTTCCCATTATTGGTAGCGAAAAAACCACGGCCTACCGCAATAAACTCGATCTCACTTTCAGCAACCGCGCATGGGTTACCCATTTTGAACCCGGCGTAACGCCCCGCACCACCGCACTCGGGTTTCACATTCCGGGACGCTTCGATAAAGTGCTTGATGTTGATTCTTGCCACCTCATGCCACCATTGGTGAATGAAATACAGCGTGCCGTAAAACAATTTTGCGATGAACAAGGCTATGAGTTTTTCGACATCATAGAACAGACCGGCTTTATGCGAAACTTGCTGGTTCGCTGCAACAGCCGCGGAGAATGGATGGTTTTACTCAGCTTTTTTAACGAAGACAGCGAAAAGCGAGAAATGCTGCTGAATGAATTGAAAGACCGGTTCCCTCAAATTACCTCGTTGTTGTGGACCATCAACCCCAAGAAAAACGATACCCTGCAGGATCTTGAAGTGTTTTGTTTTCATGGAAACGACCACTTGATTGAATATTTGGGTGGCTTGCAGTTCAAAATCAGGCCGCAAAGCTTTTTTCAAACCAATACTGCCCAGGCCGAAACCCTGTATGCCATCACCAAAAACTTCGCCAACCTCAGCGGCTCTGAGTTGGTTTACGACCTATACACAGGTACCGGCAGCATTGCCCTGTATGTGGCAGACAAGGCTCGCGAGGTTGTGGGAATAGAATATGTGCCTGAGGCCATTATGGACGCCAAAGAGAATATGCAGATGAATGGTATGAAACACCTGAAATTCTACGCCGGCGACATGAAAAACATCCTCACCACTGAATTTATTGCCGAACACGGCAAACCCGATGTACTCATCACCGATCCGCCCCGCGACGGTATGCACCCCGATGTGGTGAAACGCATACTGGAAACCGAACCATCCCGCATTGTGTATGTAAGCTGCAACCCAGCCACCCAGGCCCGCGATGCCAAATTACTCAGCGAAAAATACAAACTCATTCAAATTCAGCCCGTGGATATGTTTCCCCATACCCACCATGTTGAAAATGTGGGCCTTTGGGAGTTGCAGGCCTAAGGGTGAATAGGCGGCAAACCCAGCAAAAACATACCAAAAAGAAAAACCAAAATGTAAGGCACAATGCCCGCTGCACCTGCATAGTCTTTGGCTACCCGCTGACCCGCAAAAAGACAAAGTAGGGTTGCTGTGCCCATCATTAAAGCCCTGCGCGCCCACTCGGCATCGCCTTTCCATAACAACATCACTGCGCCAAAAACCGACCACATGGCGGTGGTTATCTCCATAACGGTAATCAAAACAAAAAGTACCGTTGATATTTTATTGAATCCGGTCTTTGCGAAAACCGATGAAATGTATTGCAGGTTATCGCCGTAATTGATCAACTTGTCCAGCCCTGATTGTAAAAACAAAATAGCCGCAAAGACCACTGCCACAGACTGCAGCAACATCAACTCGTTCAACATAAGGCAAAGTTAATCAACTGTCTCCGTATCATCTTCTTTCCATTTATACACAGTGTTCACCAATTGATTTAGAGCAGCCGGGCGGTGCATATTCATTATAATGCCCGATGGTATAAACCCACCGGACAACCTGTTCGTCAGCACGACGGCACAGATATCGGCCTTTAGGTTAAAGTAAAAGTTAGATCGGAATCCGTGCCACCAACCTGTGTGAAACATCCAAACCGTATCGCCGGCATCTCTTTTTCTAAAACCCAGCGCGTAAGATGAGTTCCCTCTGCTTCTGGCAAACCGGGTTCTGAACAGCTCTTCCCTCGCCCGCATCGGGAAGAGCACATTGTGCCTTAATCCCAAATAAAAACGATACAAATCCCACACCGTACTCACCACATTTTTATCGCCGTAAGTGCCATCCTGGTAATTGTCGGGATATTGTATGCCCGTTCCATAATGCCCAATCACTCGCTGTTCCGATGCTTTTTCTTTAGGTTTTAATACCCTTGTACTGTACATCCCCAAAGGCAAAAACACATGTTCCTTCAAAAAATCGGGGTAGCTCATGCCACTCACCTTTTCCACAATAGAGGCCAGCAAAACAAAATTGGTATTGCAGTAATGGTGTTTTTTACCCGGCTGAAACCAAGCCGGTTCCTTGGCAGCATTGAGCAATTCAATTACATCGGCATTGGTTAACACCCCTTTTTCGTTATTAAAATGCCTATCGGCCAAAAAAATGTATTCCGGCAAACCACTGCTGTGTGAAAGCATGTTTTCTATGGTGATGTTATAGTATGGAAGTTGCGGGAAAAATTGGCGCAGCGTGTCTTGCAACCGAATTTTACCCTTTTCCCGCAGCAACATCAGGGCAACAGCGCAGAAAGGTTTACTCGCAGACGCAATTTGCATCGGCATGGTAGCATTCAAAGCGCTTCCATTTCGGGCTTGTCCCGCCTGCCACAGAAAAAACGAATCGCGGTGCGCTAAAAGTACCACCCCGCTGTAATCAAACACCTCGCCCATTTTATTCCAGTAGGCCGCAGTGGCCTTGGCCGTATAAACAGAAAAAGAACGGGTGCTGTCGAACGCGGGCGGCTTTCTTTTGGCAGCAGGGGCTTTGATTGGAGTTTCGCCACCGCCACAATGTGTTAGCAGCAACAATCCAAATGCGTATAAGAAAATGCGCCCCAAGCGGGCAAATTTAGGCATTGAAAAACAACCTTGAACTAATATTGAAGCCAAACAAACAGAACGAATTGCAAACGGCATTGGCCAACAGCCGTAACTTTGCTCCCACTTGCACGACGAACTGAACAGCGAAGACACGGGCCTGTTTGAACATTACAGGTTTATTGCCGACCCCGGGCAGGAACCCATGCGCATTGACAAATGGCTAATGCACAAGTTGCAAAATGCCAGCCGCACCAAAGTGCAGGCCGCTGCCGATGCGGGTTGTGTAGAGGTGAACGGCAAACCCGTTAAAAGCAATTACAAAATTCGCCCCGGCGATGAGGTTCGCATTTTAATGCCCGAACCGCCCCGCGATACCGAAATTTACCCCGAAAACATTCCGCTTAACATTGTATATGAAGACGAATATCTGCTGGTTTTAAATAAACCCGCGGGCATGGTGGTTCATCCCGGTTACAACAATTACAGCGGAACCCTGGTGAATGCGCTGGTGTACCATTTTGGCAACTTACCGCAAAAAGATGCATCACACCGCCCGGGATTGGTGCACCGCATTGACAAAGACACAAGCGGCCTGTTGGTGGTGGGTAAAACCGACTTTGTGCTGAGCCATTTGGGCAATCAGTTTTTTCACCACAGCATACACCGGCAATACATTGCCCTGGTTTGGGGCGAATTTGATGAACCCGAGGGTACCATCAAAGGTTATTTGGCTCGCGACCCGGCCGACAGGCGCAGGAGCAAGCATTTCGAAAATGAAGAAGACGGCAAACTGGCCATTACCCATTACAAAGTGCTTGAGTCGTTTTACTTTACCAGTCTCATTGCCTGTAAGCTGGAGACGGGGCGTACCCATCAAATTCGGGCGCACATGGCATCAGCAGGGCATCCGCTATTTAGCGACGAAATGTATGGTGGACGAGAAATCAGAAAAGGATCAGCATTGCCGAAATTCAAACAATTTATTGAAAATGCGTTCGACATGATGCCCCGGCAAGCGCTGCACGCTGCAGAACTGGGTTTTGTGCATCCCATTACCGGAAAAGAACTGTTTTTTACAGCTCCCTTGCCAGAAGATTTCAGCAACCTGATGGAAAAAATCAGGAAGTACGCATCTTAGCCGATTGGGCAATGCTCTGCAACCATTGAGCCAGCTCTTTTTGCGTTGAAACCGTTTTATCGCGGGCATACCAGCCGTGCAATAACTCGGCTTGTTTTTCGAAGGGAAGGCCTTCGGCGACCCAACCGGCTCTCAATTCTTGTAATTCAACCGGTCTCGGCCCCCATTTTTCGCCAATAGTATTTCCATTTTCATCGATGGCAATGAATACCGGAATGCTGCGGCCTCCGTTGGTGAGAAACATGTCAATCAGCGAGGTCTCTTTATCGCGCAGCACATAACGGGTTGCAATGTTCAGTTTTTGAAAAATCAGTTCTGCCGGGGGACAAACCTGTGCCGCATCTCCGCACCAGCCTTCGGCGATCACCATAATGCGCATTCCCGTTGGCAATTCACCGGCTGTTTCCATCACTTCGGGTAAAACATTAGTGTGTTTCTCAAGTCGCTGCATTCTCGCCTGATTGAGTCGGGCATATTCAATGATTTCAGGAGTATTGTTGTCGCCGGTGCTTAAACCCTGTGCAAGCAAATCATCTACCAGTTTGCGGTATTCCGACCAGCTCATACCGCTGTCCCAGTAATTATTCAGATTATTCATCGTATCAATCTTCTTTTGTTCTTTTCAAAATCTTCAAATAAGTATTCTCCCAATCCTTTCAGGCTGGTGTAGAAAGCCCTTCCTCCGTTCACCTCGGTAAATTCGTGCACGAACTGTTGTAAAAATGGATCGCGGGCAATCATAAAAGTGGTGATGGGAATTTTAATCCGTTTGCAAGCAGCGGCCATGTTTAAAGTCTGGTTCACGATTTTCCGGTCCAGGCCAAACGAGTTTTTGTAGTAACTACCGCCTTCTTTCAGGCAAGTGGGCTTGCCGTCGGTGATCATAAAAATCTGCTTATTGGGGTTTTTTCGGCGGCGTAGAATGTCCATAGCCAGTTCCAGTCCTGCAACGGTATTGGTGTGGTAAGGTCCAACCTGCAGGTAAGGCAGTTCTTTCAGCGAAATTTCCCAGGCATCGTTGCCAAACACAATAATATCCAGTGTATCCTTGGGGTATTTGAGTTTCACCAGTTCAGCCAGGGCCATCGCCACCCGTTTGGCCGGAGTAATGCGGTCTTCTCCGTACAAAATCATGCTGTGGCTGATGTCGATCATCAGCACTGTGCTGGTTTGTGATTTGTGTTCTTTTTCCCGAACCACCAAATCGTCTTCTGTAATGGTGCCGCTGTCTATACCATGGCGAATGTGGCTGTTGCGCAGGCTTTCGGTCATGCTGATGCTGTCGGTGGCATCGCCAAACTGATAGGCCCGCATGTCGGCACTCAATTCTTCACCTGTACCTGCAAAAGTGGTTTTGTGGTTGCCCTGTTTGCCTTTTTTCAATTTGCCAAAAACCTTTTCAAGGGCATCGCGGCGCATGGTTTGCTCGGTTTTGGGCGTAATGACGATACTCCCTTCCTCGTCTTCCTTTAAGTAGCCGCGGGTTTTGAGGTCTTCAATAAAATCGCCCATTCCGTAGCCGGGCTCGGTGAGTTTGTGCTGTCGATCCAGTTCGTTCATCCAGTTCAACGCTTCTGCGGCATCACCTGCTGTGTACATGAGCAATTCCCTGAATAAATCCATCAGGCGATCGAAAGGCTGCCCTTTGGTTTGGGGAGTGTAGGCGGTGAAAAGAAAACCGAACATAATTCAAAGTTAACAAAGCTAAACCGCAAAGGTTCCTGCTTGCTCGAATTATTCGTAGGTCAGTTCAATGTCGGAGCTTCTGGGCAATGCCTGGCAGGTTAGTACAAAACCTTCAGCAATTTCATCGTCGGTAAGGCCTTCCCTTTCCATCATATACAAATTGCCTTTGTGAACCTTGGCTCTGCAGGTGGTGCAAACTCCCACAGTGCAACTGTACGGCGGATCGATTCCGTTTTTCATGCAGGCGTTGAGAATGGTGGTTTTATCGTCGCATGAAATGCTGTGGGTTTTACCATACACACTCACTTTCACCTGCGCTTGTCCGTTGAACGCTGTCTCTGTGGGTTGCTCCGCAGGTTTTGGCTCCGATGAAACAGGGGCTGAGAAATATTCGGTATGCACGCGATTGCTTTCCACACCGGCAGCAGCCAGCGATTTTTTCACCACATCCATCATGGGACCTGGACCACAAATGTAAAAATGAGCTGCAGCAGAGGCACCTTCGAGTTTTGAATTCAACAGGTTCAGCACCTTTTCTTCGGTAAAGAGGCCTTTCAATCCAAACCAGGTGAGGGGCGCCTTATCATAGCTGTGAAGAACTTTGAAACGACCGGGATAGGCCTGTTCCATCTGGTTAATGGCATTTTTAAAAATCACACTTTCCGGATTGCGATTGGCATAAACCAGCACGACAGAACTGCCGGGTTCGTGCAACAGGGCGGCTTTGGCAATGCCCATCATGGGAGTAATGCCACTGCCTCCGGCGAACAGCACATAGCGGTTGCTGCGGCCTGCTTCGGGAATGAGTGTAAACTTTCCGTTAGGGGCCATCACATCAATCTCAGCACCTTCGTGCAGATTGTCGTTCATAAAGTTGCTCATTTTGCCTCCTTCTACCCTTTTCACGGTCACAGCAGGAAACTCATCAGCCGGCTGATAGGTGCACAGCGAGTAACTGCGGCGCACTTTTTCTCCGTTTATATCAGTTTCGAAAGTGAGGTATTGCCCAGCCGAATAGGCAAAGGCCTCCTTCAGGTTTTCGGGAATATGGAAATAGAAAGTGTTTGCATCGGCGGTTTCCTGAACCACCTTTTGCACTTTGAGCTTGTAAAATCCTTCAGACATGGGGGTGCAAAAATAAGGCAAATATGAGTTGACAGTTAACAGTCGAAAGTCGACAATTAGGGGTAAGTTAAGAGTTGAGAGTCAGGAGTTGAAAGTTAACAGTTGAAAGTCGACAGTTGAATGATGTAACCTAAAAAAGGTTGATAGTTTTTGAGCAGTTGTCATGCTGAGCCTGCACTACAGTACAAACGTTTTTTAGCAGTTGTCACGCTGAGCCTGCCGTAGCGCGGCAACTGCGCAATCCACACAATACTGCTGGTTGTTGTGCAGCGCGACCCAGAATGGGGTCGAACCAACGCATAACCCACAATGCAATTGTGGGTTATGCGTGGCGGTTTTCTGCAACCCTAACGGGGTTGAATGGCTAACTATTGATAAAATAAGGGGACGCATAATTGGATACACCGGCAATGGTGTTGCTCATTTAATCGCAGACGCACAATGATGCCTCTCTGCATCGGTATAACAAAATCACATCAACCTCTGATACGCCCGCCACCAACGATCAGGCATTTCATCGTTGCACACCTGCTCGTAATCTTTAAAACTGCAGCCAATGAAATAACTGCGCTTATCGTAAGGATCGGGAATTTCCATCCACCAGCGGTTGCTTTTGCGGCTTTTGTAAAATACAATTTCATGCCCCGTGCTGCTCAAGCGGTTGCGGTAAATTAAAAAATCGGGGTGGTTGTGCTCCGGGTGGTCGTTGAAACGCGAGCAAACCCCGTCAATAAAATACCAAATCATTTGCGAAAGCAGTACATGGTCAGCAGGGTGCGGATTTTCCGGGTTCAACCCATAAAAATAAGCCGAACTGAGTTTGTTGCTTATGCCTGCATATCGCACCAATCGGGCCGCTTCTTCGGCGTACAATCCATTCGGACTTTGCAGCATGGTTCCCGGCGCATCCGCAAAACGGCAGGCGTTCATATCAAACATCAACATGTGGGCGCTGCGCATAATGGGTTCCGACTCCTCAATATCACTGCGGATTTCTCCCAGGCGATGATTTTCAAAATACATTTTATCCAGCACCGCCGCAGTTTGGTTGTTGATGTAATAACTCTGGGTGGCAATGAAATCGATATTGAACAGGTAACCCGGCTTTTCAACCAGAATGTGCCTGAGGGGTGTGCCTTCCTCCAAATCCACATTCGGGCTCACCTTCACCACTTCAACCGGCTCTTTCGATTGGCGGTAAGCGCGGTAATAACCATAAATCAGTGCGGGGTCGTTGCCAATTACCAGCACCTTTATGCCTTCATTGAGCAATTCACCCACAGCCTCGCTGATGGCAAACTGCCTGCTGTTGGCATCGCCATTGAGAATGAGGTTACCCAAATCGGCAATTTTCATCTTATCAAAGCGCCACGAAAGTTGATACAGCTTTTTCCTCACCTCATCGGCAGGGTAACCGGCTCCCACAATGGCCAAATCCACATCTTTCAATTTGGGAAAAGCGTTGCCGTAAACCTGAATTTTACCTCCAATCAGGTCTTCAGCTTTGCGAAAAGGCGCCCAAACCGCTTTGTCTACCGGTTCAAAATAAGCATCAAGCATGGGCGCAATTAAGTTTAAAAAAACGCATTGCTCCCGGCGTTTCATTCACAGTGTACAAAAAACCACACGCAGTTGCATCTTTGCCCTATGCCTTTGGTGTCGGTCCTTATACCGGTAAAAAATGCAGCCGATTGGCTCGATGATTGTCTGAACAGCTTGCAAAATCAGAGTTTTGGAGATTGGGAGTGCCTGATGCTTGATGATGGCAGTGATGATAACAGCCGGGAAATCATATACAACTGGACACTGAAAGATGATCGAATCAGGAAGGTTGAAGCCACCGGAACCGGGTTGATTCAGGCTAACCGCAACCTGCTGGAGGCCGCCAAAGGCATTTATGTTACCCGCATGGATGCCGATGACCTGATGCCACCCAATCGGCTAAAATCGATGGTGGAATTGTTAAATTGTGCAGACAAGAACACCATAGTAACAGGCAAGGTTCAGTTTTTTCCTGAAACGGAATGTGGGCCGGGAACACAGTTTTATGAGCAGTGGTTAAACCGTCGATGTGAACTGAACGACCACTGGCAACACATTTGGCGCGAATGCGTGATACCCAGCCCCTGCTGGTTGATGAGAACTGAAGAACTGAGATCTGTTGGCGGATTTGATAGCGCTGTGTATCCGGAAGATTACAATATGGCCTTGAAATTGTATTTCGCCGGGTTCCAAGTGCAGGCAGTGAACGAAGTCTGTCATTTGTGGCGTCAGCATAGCAGGCGATATTCAAAAAACAGTGAAAATTACAGCGCTGAACAATTTATGAGGCTGAAATGGAATTACTTGAAAAAAAGACATGCCGCGCCCGACCAACCCATTTGTATTTTGGGCACCATGGACAAAGGAAAGTTACTGAAAAAAATAGCAGAAAATGACGGTTTTGAAGTTGTATGGCTGGCGCACAAAAGTCATATTGCCGGGAACATTATAGACGGTAAAACAATCTTGCATTACCGCGATTATCCATTCAGGCCAAAAGATTGTCTCATTTCTACCCTTTCATCGATTGATGACCACAGTCCTACTTACCGATACCTGCAGGAGGCCGGAATTCAGGTTTTTTATTTTTGTTGAACCCTGATTAAATGGCCACCGGTGCCTTAATGGCCGGCCAGGGATCGTAATTTTCTAAGGTAAAATCCTGATAGGTGAAAGCGAACAGATCAGTCACCTCCGAATTCAGTTTCATTTGGGGATAGGGTTTGGGCTCGCGGCTGAGTTGCTCCTTCACCTGCTCGAAGTGGTTATTGTAAATGTGGGCATCGCCGAAAGTGTGCACAAAATCACCGTACTGCAGTCCGCAGACCTGCGCAATCATCATGGTAAGCAAGGCATAGCTGGCAATATTGAACGGCACGCCCAAGAACAAATCGGCACTGCGCTGATATAGTTGACAGCTCAGTTTGCCGTCGGCCACATAAAACTGAAACATGGTATGGCAGGGCATCAGGGCCATTTTGTCAATTTCACCCACATTCCACGCATTAACCAGTATGCGGCGGCTGTCGGGATTGTTTTTGATGAGGTTTAAGGCCTCGGTAATTTGATCAATGACACGGCCATCTTTGGTTTCCCAGCTGCGCCACTGTTTGCCGTAAACAGGACCCAGGTCGCCCTTATCATCGGCCCATTCATCCCAAATGCTAACTCCGTGTTCTTTCAGCCAGGCAATGTTGGTTTCGCCGCGAAGAAACCAAAGCAACTCATAAATGATGCTTTTGAGGTGCACTTTTTTGGTTGTTACCAGTGGAAAACCATCCTGCAGGTTAAAGCGAAGCTGTCCACCGAAAACACTCACCGTGCCCGTGCCGGTGCGGTCAGTTTTAGAGGTGCCGTTTTCAAGTACATGGCGAAGGAAGGTTTCGTACTGATTGGATTGGGACATGTTGCGAAAATAAAGAGCAGAAGGCCAACGCTATGCACATTTCAGTCACATCAGCCAGGAGTCAAAGTTATTGCGATTTACAGCCATCGTTTCAGGCTTGTACGCTTCCATAAAGGAGTTGGGAAACTTTACCTTTGCTTTGGGATTCCATTTTATTTCCACTGCGTTGAATTTGCCGTTCATTTCTTCCACATAGTCTATTTCTTGTTGAGCCTGGGTGCGCCAAAACCAACTTTTGGCAATGCTTTGGGTATAGGCCAATTTTTTCATCCTTTCGGCTATGATAAAATTTTCAAACAGTTTGCCCATATCATCGCGCATGCCATTATCGGAAAGGTGGGAAATGACCATGTTGCGCACGCCGTTGTCCCAAAAATACACTTTCGAGAATTTACGAATTTCGTTGCGCATGTTGCGGCTAAGCGGATTTAAGCGAAACACGATGAAGGACTTTTCCAATAAATCGATATACGCCTCTACGGTGGCTTTATCGGCGTCAACAAGCTGCGCCACTTCGGTTAGCGACACTTCACTGCCGATTTGCCAGGCCAAGGCCTGTAAGATTTTTTCAAGCAAACGGGGTTTTCGAATTCCCCTGAAACTAAGCAAATCTCGATACAGGTAGCTATTCACCAATTCCCTTAAAACATCCACTTCTTTTCCCGGCGACGTAATCACTTCCGGGTACATACCATAAACAAGGCGGGTTTGAAGCTGGGCTGCAGCCTTCATTCCACCTATATCGTTGCTTAGTTCTTTCCAGCTGATGGGAAACAGGTGCATTTCGCGTTTTCTGCCTGTGAGTGATTCATAAGTTCCTTCTGCCAGTTCAAGTGAGGATGAGCCGGTAAGAATCAGTCGAACATGAGGTATGTTGTCGGCAATGAGTTTGGCAACAATGCCTATGCTTGGTATTCGCTGAGCTTCATCAATAAAAACCACATCGCTGTCGGCCAAACGCAATTTAAGGGATTCAAGGCCTGCCGTTTCCAGCATACTGATTGTGGCAGGATCGTCGCCGGTCAAAGACAAAATACGGGCATCGCGGGGCAAGGCATTTTTTACCAGGGTGGTTTTGCCTGTTTGCCGCGCACCAAGCAGCACCAACACCTTTCTGGGAAGGCCTTTCTTAAGGATTTTATCTGCCAGTTCACGCTGAATCACGATACAAATATAGCGGATTTCAGAGATTATAATCCCTGAATTAATATTATTTCGGGGATTATATTCTCCGTATTTATAATTTTTCAGTGATTATATTCTCGGTAATCATGCTTTTTCGGCGTTTATATTCTCCAAAATTGTATATTTTGGGGGATTATGTTCTCCGAAATTGACTTTTTTCAGGAGGAACTTTCTGCAATTTGCCTATTTCGGGGATTGTATTCTCCGTATTTGTATTATTTCGGGGATTATGTTCTCTGAAATTGGTTTATTTCGGAGAATAGAAAAAACGAACAACCCGGAAAATATGCCTGAAAATGCGATTTTGAAATCAAAAGGTTAAACACCTTGAAACCCCATGCACTGCCTTGCACTACTTATGCTTATTTTTGCAGTCCGTTTATGGCCGAAGCAGTTAAATTGCCCAAAATGAGTGATACAATGACCGAAGGGGTTATTGTAAAATGGAATTACAAAGTTGGCGACAGCGTTAAAAGTGGCGATGTACTCGCCGAAGTGGAAACCGACAAAGCCACCATGGATATGGAAGTGTATGCCAAGGGCAGCATTCTTTATCTGGTAGATGAAGGCAGCACCGTACCTGTAGATGGTGTTATTGCCGTGGTAGGCGCAGCCGGAGAAGACTTTCAATCACTGTTGAGCTCAACGCCCGCAACACCGGCAGCCACGCCTGTTGCAGATGCGCCCTCAGCACCGGCTGAAACACCGGCATCCACTGCACCCGCTGTCCAGGCCGCGCCAGCGGTTACTGCCACAAGCGCGGGCAACGACGACCGGCTGAAAGCCTCTCCTTTAGCCAAAAAACTGGCAGAAGACAAAGGCATAGACCTGAATTTGATTACCGGTACCGGAGAAAACGGCCGCATTGTTCGTCGCGACATAGAATCGTACACCCCGGCAGCAACAACTGCTGTTACCCCATCTACTGCTGCCGTAACCGGTCAGGAAGGTTACGACGAAATTGCAGTCAGCCAGATGCGCAAAACCATTGCAGGCCGTTTAAGTGAAAGTAAATTTGGTGCGCCGCACTTCTACCTCACGATGGAAATTGCCATGGACAAAGCTGTTGCGGCGCGGGAGCAAATGAATGGGATTAGCGAGGTGAAAATTAGCATGAACGACCTGGTGATTAAAGCAGCTGCCTCGGCACTGCGGAAACATCCGAAGGTGAACAGCAGTTGGTTGGGAACGAAAATCCGCTACAACCACCACATTCATATTGGAGTAGCTATGGCGGTTGAAGAAGGTCTGTTGGTTCCAGTTGTGCGTTTTGCCGACAACAAATCGCTGAGTCAGATCAGCACCGAGGTGAAAGATTTCGGCAAACGCGCCAAAGAGAAAAAATTACAGCCACAGGATTGGGCAGGAAACACCTTTACCATCAGCAACCTGGGTATGTTTGGTATTGAAGAGTTTACCGCCATCATCAATCCGCCCGATGCCTGTATTATGGCTGTTGGGGCAGTAAAAGATACTGTGGGCGTTGTAAACGGCGAAATCAAGCCGGTAAAAACCATGAAAGTAACCCTGAGCTGCGATCACCGAGTAGTTGACGGAGCCATTGGGGCCGCTTTCCTCAATACCTTTAAGGAATACCTGGAAGAACCGGTAAAAATGCTGGTTTAACCTTGCCACGGGACTTTCGCCTGTGACCCAATGAAACTGAAGTTTAACAACATTCGCGATTTGGCAGATGCCCGCTATGCTGCCGCCATGATGGCAGAATGGATGGGATTTGAAACCGGTGGCGAAAATGACCTCAGTGCGGCAGAAATTCAGGAAATATTGGGTTGGTGTTCAGGTCCTACGGTGGTGCTGGAGGTAAAATCAGGGGCGAACCTGGATAAAATACAAAGTTTGCTTGAACTGCTGCCTTTTACTGCGATTGAAGCAGCAGGAGATAATATCGAAAATCTGAAAAGTCGCTTCGGTACTTCCATTCAACAATGGATTGCCGTTGATTCTGCTTCGCCAGATGCGGATTTTTTTCACACCCCGCACCTGACTTCCGACAACAACAGCATTTGCAGGGTGAACCCAGGCGAAACCACGCCCGAGTCAGTGATTTCAGCCCAACCTGTTGCCATGAGCTTGGATTGCTTTGATTCGGTTTCCACAGGCATCAAAGATTTTGAAGTTTGGAACCATTTTTTTGAGGAATTAGGTCTGGATTGATGCCATCTTAAAAAGTTAAATTGCCTTAAATTTGCATACTACTATGAAAAAATCAGGAATATTTTCAGTTGTACTCGCTGCCATGATGCTGGCATCATGTGGCGGGAATGAAGGTGCTTTCAGCGAAACGGAGAAAAAAGAACAGGACAAGACCGATTCCTCTCGTCAGGAGGACAAGTTCAAAGACCTGGAGAACAAGGACAAGCAGGAAAGCAAGGACAATTCAACCAAAGCTGATGTGCAGATGCAAGGCGGTGATCAATCGCAGCAGAGCAAAGTAAAGGTGGAAACCAGTGCGGAGAAGCCTGCTTTAAGTGCTGAAACCAAGTAACCAATGAGGGTTGCCGTGGTGGGTGTCACCGGACTGGTGGGCACCAAAATGCTGGAAGTACTGGCTGAACGCCGTTTTCCGGTAACTGAACTTTTGCCTGTTGCCAGTGCCGGTAGCATAGGAAAAACCATTTGCTTCGCTGGACATGAATACAAGGTTATGTCGGCTGAAGATGCCATTGCTGCCAAACCCCAAATTGCCCTTTTCAGTGCGGGCGGATCGGTGAGCAAGGAACTCGCACCCCGATTTGCGGAAGCTAGTTGTTTTGTAATTGACAACAGCAGTGCATGGCGCATGGAACCGGGCATTCCACTCGTGGTACCCGAAGTGAACAGCCATGATTTGAATGCCGATTCGCGCATTATTGCCAACCCCAACTGCAGCACCATACAAATGGTGGTGGCACTTAAACCCCTGCATGACCGTTACGCAATAAAACGCATTGTTGTAAGTACATACCAGAGTGTAACCGGAACAGGACAGAAAGCAGTTCTGCAAATGCAGGCCGAACGGGAAGGCCTTGAAGACATTCCCATGGTTTACCCCCACCGCATTGATATGAATATACTTCCCCATATCGATTCATTTCTGGACAACGGCTACACCAAAGAAGAAATGAAAATGGTGAATGAAACACGAAAAATCTTCGGTGATAACAGCATCGGCGTAACTTCCACTGCGGTGCGGGTCCCTACCACCGGAGGACACAGCGAAAGCATCAATGTGGAATTTCACCGTGATTTCGATTTGAAGGATGTTCGCAATCTGCTCGAAAATGCCCCGGGCATTGTTGTACAAGACGATGTGCTAAACAATGTATACCCAATGCCGCTGCTGAGCCACAACAAAGATGAAGTGTTTGTGGGCCGACTGCGCCGGGATGAAAGTCAGGCCAACACCCTCAATATGTGGGTGGTAAGCGATAACTTGCGCAAGGGAGCCGCCACGAATGCAGTGCAAATTGCAGAAACCCTGCTGGACAAGGGAATTATTTAGTTTACTATTCACTCTAGGCGCCTGAACAATTTGGCCTTATTCATTGTTTATTAACTCAATGACCGAAAACGAGGAAATGGACAACCGCCCAGATTATTTGAAGGATGCCCTGTATCAGGGAGAACTCAGTCAGGCACCTTATGCCATTACGGTCAGTTCGCCCAAAATTGAGCCCATAGATAAGCGCTTACTGAAAGCCAATGCTCACGAAGCCATGCAGCACCAGGCCCAGCAACAGATTGACATGTTGAGAAAGCAGGCCGCGTTGCTCATTCAGCAGGCAAAAGACATTGAAAAGCGCTTGGAGGTCAGCCACTCCATTTACAGAGCCAACATCAATTTTGAACCTGTGGTTGGCGGTGTTTATCACCTTTACCAAAAAGACGATGGCTCACAGGTGTTGAGCATGGTAGCTCCCTACGAATGGGGAAAATCCATGCCTTTTGCCGAGTTTTTGCATACAGTAAGATTGCTGGCCGACAAAACCTGGGATGTTCTGATTTAATAAGAAGTCAAAACAATCGGGGCTTATGGTTCTCTAAGTTTAAATACAAAAAACAAGATTAACACGGCTACGAGCAGTGCTGTTGATGCGAACATCGCCCCAAAACCTTGCCACTGCCACAAAAAGCCGGCCCAAGAACTGGCAAACAAAGCGCAGACACTTTGAATTCCTGCGTATGTGCCAATGGCTGTGGCTTTTTGATCGGGTGCACAAACCTTGCTGATCCAGGCTTTGGCCAAACCCTCTGTGGCTGCGGCATAAATCCCGTAGAGCAGAAAAAGCAGGTAAAACATCCAGCCCTGCAAACCCAGTGACATTAAGGCATAAACCAGTACAAACACGAATAATCCCGAAATAAAGATGCGTTTGAGCCCGATTTTATCTGATAACCTGCCCAAAGGATAAGCAAACAGAGCAAAAACCAGATTGTAAAAAATATACAGCCCCACCACTTCAGAATCGGCCAAGCCCGATTGTTTGGCCCGCAGCAGCAGGAAAATATCAGAGCTATTCAGCAGGGCGAATATGCCAAGACCCAAAATCAACCATTTGTATTGCGCAGGAGAGTTTTTCCAGCCTTCAAAGAACTTTACTCGTTTTTGGGGAGGCCTGTCCGAGACCGGTTTTTCTCTCATTATAAACAGCAAAACAACCGATACCAAACCGGGAACGAAGGCAATAAAGAAAAGTGGAATATAATCTCCGGGCCTGAAATACAACCACACTAAGGCTAGCATTGGACCTAATGCAGCTCCGACGGTATCCATACTTCGGTGGAAACCGAAAACGGTGCCCCTTTCGCTTTTTTCCGATTCATCGGCCAGCATGGCGTCTCTGGCACCGCTTCGCATGCCTTTACCCAAACGATCCAGGGTTCGCGCACCGAAAATCCATAATACCTGCGGAAAAATGGCCATCAACGGCTTCGATATGGCACTCAGGGCATAGCCCATTCTTACAAAAGGCAGTCTTTTTCCACTTAAATCAGACAAATGCCCGAAATATCCTTTGCTCAAACCCGCCGTAGCTTCTGCCACCCCTTCCAGCAGGCCAATGACGGCTATGCTGAATCCAATGCTGCTTAAATACGAGGGTAAAACAGGATACAGCATATCCGAAGCCATATCGGTAAACAGGCTAACCAGTGATAAAATCCAGACTGTGCGGGTAATGCTGCTCATCGGGGTCCGAATTGTCTAAGCAGGGTATCGGCCATGGGTTGTTTTATGGCAGGATTAGGACGGTTGTTGGCTGTGGGATTGATTGAAGCCGGTTTACCCAGTTTTTCTGCCACCTTCAAAGCAATGCTGCGTCGGATTTCCGCATTAAAATGTTCCGTGGGATACCATTGATCTGTATAATTTTCGCCACCCGGACCGGGATACATATTCAGCAGTGTAACACCTTTCTTCCCTTCAAAACGATGGGTTAAAAAATCGGCGTTGTAATCCATTAAGCTGATGAGTTTTTCGCCAAATAACCATTTTGCATAACCCCTGTTTTCAGGTAGCAAAACCAAAATCAAAGGAACATTTTTTTCTTCAAGAAAGGCGATGATCTCATCCACATCCTTTACCCGCGCATTATTCTCATCAAGCACAAAGGCAAACTCTTTGATGTAGGCATCGGCCATGTGCCTGATTTTGTCAGGAACTCCTTCTGAAGCATAAGGGTTGTTATCGTACCACTGCCTGACGGTTTTGAATGGAAATGGTTTACCAGGCAAATCCAGACTGCGGGTTCTCCAGTATTGCAACTTTGCTCTTTCTCTTTCCGGTGGCGGTGCATTGTCATAATACTTTAAACTTAAAAACAGCCTTGTGAGCAATGCCGGTCTTCGACTGTAAAACAGCGCTTCCTGATTGTTGCTGGCTTCGTTGGCGCTGAACACAGCAGAAGGGCCGCAGGTTCTTAGGTTTAATGTAATAACCACAGCCTTGGGCTTGGGATTCTCGCCCATCAAATTCAGCATCTTTTTGAACAAACCCGCATGATACCCTTCGTGAGTGATGGCCCTCACCTTTTTTTCAGGCAAATACATTTGCAAAAAATCACTGATGCTGTAAGCAAATGTGTCGGTCCAGGGGTTAAAACTGGTATTACTGCTTTCTCCCAGGTAAACAATTTCGCCAGTAAGAAATGCACTGTCGATGGTGTTTTTCACCCTTGAATATTTCTGAACATCTTCAGGCCAGAGCCAGCGAGTGTAAAACACATTTGCAAGCGACAAAATTCCGGCCACAATTACCACCCTGATTACGATATGTTGAAGAATGTTTTTCAAAACTGAAAATACACAAAGGGGTGATTGACCGCGCCGCCCAGCATGAACAATGACAGTATCATAAACAAATAGATGAGTCTGCGCACCGGCATGGCCATGCTGTCAAACCATTTATCGGCGCGCTGCTTCATTACAAAAATATCGAGCACAATAAATACCAAAAGGAAAACAGGTATTTGAATGGGTATATCGAGATTGATTTGTTTCACCGTTGAGGTTAAGTCACCCGCCAAATGCCTGAAAACTTCGGATGACTGTGGCATATTCACCGACCTGAACCACACCAGGGTAATGGTAAAAAACGCCACTGTTTTGATGGTTCGAAAAACATCCCAGACCTTTCCTGAAAGAGGAATGCGATTGAAAAGAAAACGATCGAAGAGGTATAAGAATCCCTGTGAAAGACCAAAAACAATCATGGTGGAATTGGCACCATGCCAAAGGCCGCTTGTAAAGAAAACCAGCAGAACGGCGAAGGCCAGCACCACTGGGCCGCGGCGGTTACCTCCAACCGGTACAAAAATATAATCGCGGAACCAGGTGCTTAAACTGATATGCCAGCGATGCCAGAATTCAGGAATGCTTTTGGCGATGAAGGGCTTATTGAAATTGTCCATCAGGTGAATGCCGAACAGCAATGAACTGCCCTGGGCAAGCAAGGAATAACCAAAAAAATCGGTGTACACCTGAAAAGCAAATGCCACCACGGCGGTGTATGCGGCACCCACACCAAACGCAGCAGGTTGACCGTAATACTGATCCACTACATGCGCCAGATTATCCGCCACGCAAACTTTTAAGAACAGACCATATAAAAGCAGCCTGAGGCCTGCCTGCACATCGACCCAAAGTGGTTTGTAGGCGCT
>CANHCW010000024.1 GCA_947459165.1 Flavobacteriales bacterium | reverse complement strand
CGAACCAACGATGCCCGTGTGTTAAGTGCCGTTCGCATTGGCAACACCATTCAATATTTACAAAACAGCATCAATTTTAAAACCTTTCAGGCCCATCTCACCCACAATACAATTTACCGAGTTGCTGACAATCCCTACATCAAAGCCCGCATGATCACCGATGATTCTCTGGATTTCGGTTATCCTGCTATTGCTGCTGCCGGAAAAGATGAAAACGACCCCAGTGTGGCCATTACTTTTGTTTACAGCAGCCCCTGGCATTTTCCGGGAATGGCGCTGATGTACTGCAATCGCTACGGCGAGTACAGCAAAATCATCAAGGTGAAAAAAGGAAACAGCCGCATTCATTATTCCTATATACCCAAAGGAGAGCAGCGCTGGGGCGATTACGAAGGCATTCAGTTAAAATACAACGAGCCGAACTCTTATTACATCGTGGGATCTTACGGCAACAACCTGAATATGCACGCCTGGATTGCCAAAATAAAGCTCAACGACAGCATACTGGAACAGCCGGTTGGAGAAGTGAGGGTGTTTCCCGTTCCAACCATGCAATACACCTTTGTAGAGCTGAAAGTGGAATTTGAAGGAAAATACAGCATCGATCTGGTAAACATGAACGGGCAGGTTCTTCGCCAAAGAATTTCCATGCCCCTTTCAGGTGGCACACACAAATTCCGCATGGATTTAAACGATTTGCCCGGCGGAACCTATGTAGTGCGAGCCAGATACAACAACCTGGTGTATTACACCCAAAAAATCATTGTACCGTGAGTGAACCCAGACCGGCAGGTGAAATTCTGCTCATCAACAAACCTTATGGCTGGAGCTCATTTCAGGCCGTAAAAAAAATAAAATGGGTTACCCGCGCCAAACGGGTAGGGCATGCCGGCACATTGGATCCGCTTGCCGATGGCTTATTGATTGTATGCACCGAAGGAAGCACAAGAAAAATTGAATCCATTCAGGCGCAGGAAAAAGAGTACACAGGTATCATCATGCTGGGGAATACTACACCCAGTCACGATTTGGAAACCGAACCCAATGCCTGGTTCCCTTTTGAACATATCACGGTGGAAGACGCAAGAAATGCGGCGGCCTCGCTGACTGGTGAAATTACACAAATTCCACCCCTGTTTTCTGCCATCAAAGTGGATGGAAAGCGCGCCTACAAACTGGCGCGTGAAGGGGTTACGCATGAGTTGAAACCCAGAAAAGCAACAATAAAGGAATTTGAAATTACCCAATTCGCGCTACCCGCTATCGAATTCAGGGTGGTATGTTCAAAAGGCACATACATCCGAACCCTCGCTTTTGATTTTGGCAAGTTGCTGAATTCCGGAGCACATCTGTCAAAATTGTGCCGCACCCGTATTGGAGAGTTCAAACTCAGCGATGCACTCACGCCGCATGAATTTGAAAAAATTCACAAACAAGACAAACCGGCGGGAGACCATTTGTGAATCGAATAAAATAATACGGAAATTTTAAAATTTGGGACGATATTTGCTTAATAGCAATTTAGAATGATAAAAAAGTCTGCTTTTCGCATAGTAGTGGGTTTGTTCCTGCTCAGTTCTTCTACCCTTTTTAGTTCATGCAACAAGCTGAAAGCTGAAGAAATCAAGTCTGATTTTCAATCTTGGATAAAAGACATTCTTACACCCCGCGAAACCACGCTGGAAAAAGTAAATTCGGGTTATACCGTTAAGGGCAACATAAAAAACCGCCCCAACAATTTAGTCATGCTGCTCGAAGTTTCCGGCGAAGGCATGCAGGTTCTTGACAGTGCAAGAACCAACAGCAGCGGAGATTTTGAAATCACCGGGAATGTAAAAGAGGCTATTATTTGCCAATTGCAGTGGGACGAAAACAGTGCTGTTTACATGGTTGTAGACAACAACACAAACGCCAGGGTTTCATTATCGGGTAGCGGTAGCGATGTCAGTTACGAACTTTCAGGCAAGGGCATTGAAGCCAGCTCTGAAATGAAAGCACTGATCGACCTCAACACAAAATACATTCTCCAACTTCAAAACATTCAGGAGTTGGCGCAGCGCCTTCCACAAACCGAAGAATCGTATGCCGAAGCGACCAAATTGCAGCAACAGTATTACGCACAATTATCTGAAAGAAAAGAAGCCATTCGCAACCTGGCCCTGAGCTTCAAAAAGTCCATCATTCCCTATTTTGTGGTGGCTTCAGGCATGCTGGAAGAATTGGATTTCAAACTGCTTGAACATGCATTGAATTCTGCCAAAAGCTATTCTGAAACCAGCAAATACACCCGTGAAATGCAAACCCGCTTCGACCAGGAAAAATCTCTTACCATAGGCGCTGTTGCACCCGACATCAAATTAAAGCAGCCCGATGGCAAAGATCTGGCACTTTCCAGTCTTCGTGGCAAAGTGGTTCTGATCGATTTCTGGGCATCGTGGTGTGGTCCTTGCCGCAGGGAAAATCCCTTCAACAGGCAATTGTATTATCGCTACAAAAACAAAGGTTTTGAAATTTTTGGCGTTTCTCTCGATCAGGAAGCCGGAAGATGGAAAGGCGCTATTGCCGCCGACTCACTCAGCTGGTATCATGTAAGTGATTTGGGCGGATGGAATTCTGCCCCTGCCAAATTGTATAAAGTTTCTTCCATTCCTGCGACTTATTTATTGGATAAGGAAGGTAAAATCATAGCAAAGGGATTGCGCGGAGAACAGTTGCAGGCCAAACTTGAGGAAGTTTTCTCCAAGTAATAACTTTATCATAGAAAGTTTCAGTAATGTTAATTTAATATTGCGGTTAACAACCCGTAACAACTCCGTCATTCTTTTGAAGCGTGATGGGAAAAAACATGGCTAAAATTCTGGTCGTCGACGACGAACTTGACATCCTTGAGATTATCAGACATGCTCTGAACAAGGAGGGCTTTGAAGTTCATGTCGCTGCCAACGGAATACAAGCCATTGAACAGACAAAAAAAAATAAACCCGATCTCATTCTGATGGATGTGATGATGCCATTGATGGACGGGATGGAGGCCTGCCGGCAGTTGAAAGAAGACAGCGACACCAAACATATTCCGGTTGTTTTTCTTACAGCCCGCAGCGAGGAATTTGCAGAACTTGCGGGTTTTGAAGCAGGTGCCGAAGATTATATTTCCAAACCCATCAGACCCAGGGTGCTGTTGAGCAGATTAAAAGTCATTCTTCGCCGCCACAACACAATACAGGCGCCGGTGCACGAAAACCTAAGCTTTGGTGAATTAAAAATTGACCGCGAACGCTTTGTGGTAGAGTATAAAGGCAAATCACTGCAATTTCCCCGCAAAGAATTTGAACTCCTCTCCTTTTTGGCGGGCAGACCCGGAAGGGTTTTCAGCCGCGATGAAATTCTGGAAAATGTATGGGGCAACGAAGTGCTGGTGGTAGACCGAACTATTGATGTTCATGTGCGAAAAATTCGCGAAAAACTCGACGACAAGTACATTTACACCGTTAAAGGTGTAGGTTACAAGTTCGAAGATGCCTGATTACCTTCAGTTGTTAACGCCTGTATCATGCCCGCTGCCTTGTGCAAGCACTCCTGATATTCGTCTTCGGGAATACTGTCTATGGTAATGGCGCCGCCAACATGATAATGCAACTGATTTTCATCTTTTTTCAATTGTAAACTGCGAATCACCACATTCAAATCAAAATTGCCACGGGCAATGTAGCCTATCGACCCGGAATACCAGCCCCGCCTGAAGTTTTCGAATTTTTCTATGTCCTGCATAACCTGAATTTTTGGAGCCCCCGTCATACTGCCCATTGGAAAAGTCGCCTTCAGTATTTCAGCAAACCCAGTATTTTCGTTCAGTTCTCCCGAAACAGTACTAATCATTTGATGCACATGGCTGAAACTATACACTTCGCACAACTCATCTACCACCACAGTCCCCGGCTTGCAAATCCTGCTCAAATCGTTGCGAACCAAATCTGCAATCATCACATTTTCAGCCCTGTCTTTTTCATTCTTGCGCAACTCCTCAACAACTGCATCGTCGTTCAATCCCTTTCTCCTGCGCGTTCCTTTAATCGGCTGTGAAATCAGTTTTTCACCCCGTTTTGCCAAAAATCTCTCGGGACTGCTGCATAACAAATAGCGGTCGTGATACTTAAAAAATGCCGCAAACGGCGCCGGTGATTTTTGATTCAGGCGAAAAAACACAGCGAACGGATCAAATTCTCCCGCCGCAGTAAATTCAAGGCAGTAATTCATTTCATAAAAATCCCCCCGAACAATGCAGTCCTTAATGCGGTTTACATTTTTTAAATACTGTTCAACCGTGGTTTTACTTTTAAAATCTAGGCTGCCGGCAGGTGAAAAAGACAAATCTGTTGTTTCAACCTGATCCGGAAAATTGGTAATGATTTCCCCGTCACGCCCTTTTCTGAAATGCAATTGCGGCTTAAAAAAATAAAAATCAGGCACATCCAATACCGCCGGATGCAACGAATCGAGCCGTTCGAACGAATTTTTCAGTTCGTAACTGCAAAAACCAAGCAGCAAGTCCTCATCCATGTTTAAGCCTTCAGGGCTCAGCCATTCCTTTTCTGCCCCAAATCCTGCTAAAACTTCATACTTCCCATGCCGATCGGCATAATCGTTCGAAAGCAGAATGCAGGCTACATCATGCCTCTTTGCCTCGCCGAGCAACCTGTTTAAATTCAAATCCGCACTCATTCCTCGGGGCGAAAATAACGATAAACTACAGCCGCCTTCTTTTGCCCAAGCACTTCTGCAAGTTCAATTTCAGCAGCTTCTTTAATCTTTTTCATAGACTTAAAATGCTTCAGCAGTAAGCGGGCAGTTTCGTTTCCAATGCCTTCAATTTCGGTCAGTTCGGTTTTCAGCGTACCCTTGTCGCGACGCTTGCGGTGGTGGGTAATTCCAAACCGGTGTGCCTCGTCGCGCAATTGCTGTATCACCTTCAGCGTTTCTGATTTTTTATCAATGTATAGGGGCAACGGGTCACCCGGATAATAAATTTCCTCCAATCTTTTGGCTATGCCCACCACTGCCATTTTGCCGTATAATCCAAGCTCTTTCAGCGTTTCAACCACCGCGCTTAATTGTCCTTTTCCACCATCAATTACCACCAACTGCGGCAATGATTTATTTTCATCCACCAATCTCGAGTACCGTCGGGTAATCACCTCCTGCATGGTAGCAAAATCGTTGGGACCTTCCACCGTTTTAACATTAAAATGCCGGTAATCCTGCTTACTGGGTTTTCCGTCTTTAAACACCACACAGGCCGAAACCGGATAAGCCCCCTGAAAATTGCTGTTATCAAAGCATTCTATATGTCTCGGCTGCTCTTTGAGGCGCAAATCTGATCTCATTTTTTCCATCAGCCGGTCCACACGCACTTCGGGATTCAACTTCTCATACTGATTCAGTTTTTCCTGTCTAAAAAGCATGGCGTTTTTCAAACTCAGTTCCAGCAAACTTCTTTTGTCACCCTGTTTGGGTACAACAAACTCGGTACCTTCCTCTGCAAATTCACAATCAAACGGCACAATCACCGTTTTAAAACCTTCCTTTCCATAAATGCTCCTCATTTCGCCCAACGCCTGCTCCAAAATTTCGGCATCCGTTTCTTCCAGCTTTTTCTTTACCTCCATATTGTGTGTGCTAATCACAATCCCCTCACTCACTCTCAAATAGTTCACAAATGCATATTTATCGGTACTGCTTATGCCCAGCACTTCCAGGTTGCCCAAAGTTGGGCTAATAACCGTGCTTTTATGCCGGTATTTTTCCAGGGCTTCAAACTTCTCCTTCAGTTCATGTGCTTTTTCAAACTGTAAAGCGGCCGCCGCAGCCTGCATTTCATCTTTTATTTTCCTTTTCAGCTCACCCAAATGCCCTTTCAGCAGGTACTTAATATTCTTTATACTTTCGTTGTAGGCCTCCTCAGTTTGATGCCCCTCGCACGGTCCAAGACAATTGCCCAACTGATATTCAAGACAAATTTTAAACTTTCCAGCCTCAATGGCATCAGGCATCAGGTTCAAATTGCAATTACGCGTAGGGTAAAGTTTGCGTATTAAATCCAGCACCGTGTGCATAATTTTGGGCGAGGCGTACGGCCCAAAATATTCACTGCCATCCTTTACCGGGTTGCGCATGGCATAAACCTTCGGAAAACGATCGGCAGTAACCCTAATGTAAGGATAACTTTTATCGTCCTTCAGATTGATATTGTATCGGGGCTGAAACTCTTTAATTAAGCTGTTTTCAAGCAGCAAAGCATCCAATTCGGTATCAACAACTGTAAAATCAATAGACTCAATTTTACTAACCAAAACCATGGTTTTGCGGTTCTCGTAATCTTTTTTATTAAAATAACTGCTTACCCTTTTTTTCAGGTCACGGGCTTTGCCCACATAAATTAACTGCCCCTGTGCATCAAAAAACTTATACACTCCGGGTTTACCGGGAAGGCTTTTTAATACACTTGTTAAATGCCCGGGTGCCATAAATCAACCCACATCTGCATGTTGTGCCCTTACCTGTTCTCCAAAAAACAGGTTTGCCTGCCTCTCAAATTCCAAAGCACTGTCTGAAGTAAAAAAGTGGCGCTGCCTGTTTTTTGACAACCTAAGCTCCATCTCAGGGTGTCGCTTTAAATACAAAGCCAAACTGTCAGCAACCACCTTTCCCTGGCTAATTACCCGCGTACCTTCAGGTATGTATTTCTTTATTTTTTCCAGTAACAACGGGTAATGCGTGCATGCAAGCAAAATGCTGTCAATTTGTGGCTCACTTTTCAGCAATGCATCCAAATCCTTCTTAACAAAATAATCGGCACCGGGGCCATTGTATTCTCCATTCTCAATCACCGGCACCCACATTGGGCAGGCGTGGGTATGCACTTTTGTTGCAGGAAAAAAGTGGCTTATTTCAATTTCGTATGAACCCGACTGCACGGTTCCCTGGGTTCCTAAAACCCCAATGTGGCCAGTTATGCTCGTAGTTCCAATCATTTCAGCAGTGGGTCTAATTACGCCCAAAACCCGGTTATCCGGAGCCATATTGGGTAAATCCTTTTGCTGTATGG
Organism: Flavobacteriales bacterium; assembly: GCA_947459165.1. Classification (GTDB taxonomy): domain Bacteria; phylum Bacteroidota; class Bacteroidia; order NS11-12g; family UBA955; genus RGEC01. The sequence continues at coordinate 12,354 of CANHCW010000024.1, read as the reverse complement.
TTCGCAGGGCTTTGGCAGAGGCCGTGTTGCATGCTAAAATCACCAGCGGGCAGCCCTGCCCAAAAAGCCATTTCACACATTCCAGCGTGTATTCATAAACCGTTTCGTAAGAACGGCTTCCGTAAGGCGCCCTTGCATTGTCTCCCAAATACAGATAATCGTATTCGGGCAACTCTCTCACCAGTTCTTTTAAAACGGTTAAACCGCCGTAACCCGAATCAAAAACACCAATGGGAGCCATACACGCAAAGGAAACAGCCAAATGCCAAATAAAAAAGTCCCGACAGCAGCCGGGACTTTGTTTTTAGAATTTAAAGGTGAGATTATTTGCCGGCGGGTTTGGTCAGCATGTGCTTAATAACCGCACCGGTAATGTCGTCGGTATTGTTCAGGTTGTACAAAACCACGCCATTTGCATTTTCCATTACCATGGTATAACCTTTCGCTTTGGCCACATCAGCAATGGCTTTTTTAACCAGTTCGGTCAGGGGTAACATGGCCTCTTTTTGTTTTGCCATTAACTCCTGTTCTGCAACCTGCTGCATATTTTGGTACTCAACTACCTTATTTTGGTAACTCTTCTGCATCAGCTCCTTGCGAACAGCTGAGGTTGAGCCATCGGACATAGACTGATCAAGTGCCGCTTTGGCCTTTTCCAATTCCGATTCCATATCAACCAAATCCTGTTGCAATCTGTTGTAGTGTTTTTGAACCGTAGCTCTCACCGAATCCATTTCAGGAAGGGTGTCAAGTACAATTTGCGAATTCACGAAAGCCACTTTTTGCGCCTGGCCCTGCACTCCTGCAGCAGATATCAACATCACTGCCAGGGATAGAATGTATTTTCTCATATATTTTTTGGGTTCTGTTATTATTTCTTTTCGGGTGTGGTTCCGGTTTCAGTAGGTATGCCCAACTCATCCATCACCTCAAAAGTTTTATCAAATTTTTGGTTTGCATACAGCATCAAAACGCCGCCCGCCTTATCAAAAATAAAATCAAGACCTTCCTGCTTGGCAACTTTCTGCACGGCATCATACAGTTTATCCTGCACAGGCTTAATCAACTCTTCGCGCTTTTTAAACAATTCACCGGTTTGGCCGAATTTATCTTCTCTAAACTTGAACAATTCCTTCTCTTTGGTCACAATGGCGTCTTCACGGCTTCGCTTTTGGTCAGAAGAAAGCAGCAATTCCTCCGATTTGAAGTCTTTGTACATCTGATCCAGTTTTGTTTGAAGGGTATTCGCCTCCGATTGCCAGGTTGCAGCCAAATCATCAAGCTGCTTTTGCGCCGATTTGTATTCGGGCATTTTACCCAAAATCAAATCACTGTCAACATAGCCAATTTTCTGAGCCGCCAAGGGCAGTCCTATCATTAGCAGGGAGAATATTGCAAATTTTCTGATCATTTTCTTTTTTAATTCCAAACCTCGTGCCAAAGGTAAACCAAACCACAAAAATAATTGCAGAGCCCCTATAATCAGTGCTTTAAAATCAAAACCTCAGATTCTACCCAAGCGCTTCTTCGCAATGACCTATCTGTGAGCCTGGCCTGTAGTTTAACCGTGTCAGGCTTCAGCCCAAAAGGCTCTGCAGGAATATACACAGTTAGTTTACCCTCAATCCACTTTACCCTGCCTGTTGGTGTAATGCGGGGAATTCTTTCGTGAAAATTGACAGTATCAGGAGGATTGGCCAGTGCGTTAAACGGTTTTACCCACTTTCCATTTTTCTTTTCGTACATCCATATTTTCAGGTTATGAAAATCGGTTCCGCCAAAATTAAACGGCGGCAGTGTGTCTCCGTCATTCAGCCCAATATCACCGTCACCATCGCGGTAATACATATCCAGTTCTATAAAACTATCCTTGCCGTTGCCGTTGTTGTACACATAAGCACCGTTAATTTGCAGAAAAGGCTCCGGCGGATACTTATTTTTGTCGGTGCCACAGCTACCAAGTATCAACATGGCCATTGCAGCAACTGAAATAGAGAAAAAGATTTTTAACACGGCAAACCTCAAATTTAATGAACTTGCCGCGGAAATTTTTCATTTTCAGCGCGAAAACTGCACTGTTTTTAGCAATTGGCTCGGTCAAGTCAATGGCACAAGCACCCCGCTGAGTCCACTTTCTTTCCTACCCATTTCCCTCTTCAAAAGCCATCGGGTTGCTTCCTTTAACCAGGAGCCGCAGACCGTTTTCGAGAGCAGTTCCACTACCGGTCAAATCCCTTCGCGGCATTTTGTAGGCAACCTGGCGCTGTACGAACAATCATTTACCCAGGGTTTTGAATCAATCTATGGAAGCGCGGCACAATATACCTGGCTTTGTCTTCTTCCCGGCTACCTCGAAAGACAAAACAGCAGCTTGGTCTATATGGCTCATCACCTCATGCAAAATGCGCAACAAGGAAGTGGCTTTTTTCTCCATCAAACCGGCGAGTTGCTGCATCAACTCGAGCAAAACAACCCAAAAATACTACTGGGAGTGAGCCATGCCCTTCTTAGTCTGGCCAATGAATATTCAGGCCCTGCCCTTTCCAACACCATCATTATGGAAACTGGCGGCATGAAAGGCAAAGGCCCGGAAATAACCCGACAGGAATTGCATTCCATTCTTAAATCAGCCTTCGGAGTAAAAGAAATACATAGCGAATACGGCATGACCGAACTGCTCAGTCAGGCCTATGGCAAAAACGGCCGCTTTTATGCTCCGCCATGGATGAAAATTTACATTCGCGATACAGCAGATCCCGGCACTTGGCTTCCTTATGGAAAAACCGGACAAATCTGCATTGTTGATCTAGCTAATTTATACAGCTGCAGTTTCATTGCCACCGATGATTTGGGAAGATTGAATGAAGACAGCAGTTTTGAAGTACTGGGGCGCTTCGACCACAGCGAAGTTAGAGGATGTAATTTAATGGTAAATTCCTGAGACCGATTTACGGTTCATCTTCCTCGGGCAGGTCGAGCACCGTTTCCTTTAATTCTTCCTTGGGATTCAATCCTTTTTCAAAAGTCAGAATGAGTGCCGGAAGCAAAAATAAATTGGCAATCAGACCAGTTAAAAGCGTCACCGCGGTAAGCCAACCCAGAGCCTGAGTACCTTCAAACCTGCTGAACATAAAAATCATATAACCGGCAAACAGCGCCACCATGGTATAAATCATACTCAGCCCAACCTCCATGATTGTATGGCTCAAGGCTTCGCGCAAGGTTTTTCCGGTATGCAGCAATTCCCGCCTAAAGGTGCTCATAAAATGCGTTGTGGCATCAATGGTTATGCCGAATGCAATACTGAATACCAAAATGGTGCTGGGTTTTAACGGTACATTCAGGTACCCCATTAAACCTGCTGTTACCAACAAAGGCAAAATATTGGGGATCACCGAAATAATGATCATTTTGATGCTGGGGAACAGCAATCCCATGGTTAAGCTGATGATGAGCAAACTCCACAGGGTACTGCTGATTAAGCTGTCGTACAGATAACGGTTGCCCTGCAAGAAGATAGCCGAAGTTCCCGTGATGTGTACATCGAATTCTCCCTTGGGAAATTTCTGCTCGGCAATGGCTCTCACCTGACTGGTAATGCTGTCCATGCGAATGGAACCCACATCGGCCATTTGATAGCTGATACGCAGCTTGGTAAACGAAGTATCCACCATTCCGTTCACAATGCTGCGCTTACCGGGAACAGGCGCGGGCATTCTGGCAGAAATATCTCCCAAATCGGTTGATTTTGGCACCCTGTACTGCGCGTCGTCGCCTTCATTGTTTACCTGATTGGCAAAGCATACCATTTCCACCAAACTCATGGGCTTGCTGAATTCCGGAAAACGGCGCAGGGATTTTTGCAAACTGTTGGCTTTGTTCAATACTTCAGCACTGTTGGCCCCGCCATCTTCATGGCAGGTTACCACAATTTCAAAAGGCATTACACCCTTAAAATTGTTTTGGAAGAAAACCAGATCCTGATAAATTTTACTGCTTTTGGGAACATCATCAAGGATGTAAGCCAGTGGTCTCAACTTGACTATATAAATGCTGCTTAAAACCGTCAGCGCTATTGACCAAAAGTAAATACGACGCTTTTTGTTGAAGGCGACATAACGAACCCAGCTTAGAAAAGAATGTATGTTGCGGTTATCAAGGTGAGCTGTCTGTTTTTCGGTGGGCGCAGGCAGGTAACTGTACAAAACCGGAATGCCGATGATATTGATGAAGAAAATGATGTTGATGGTAATAAAAGCCACCACACCAAATTGCTCCAGCATCATGGTTTTGGTAAAGTAGAAGGTACCGAAACCCACCGCCGTGGTAAAGTTGATGAGGAAAGTAGCCACACCAATTCGGGAAATAATACGGGTTAATGCGCGGGCCTTGTTGCCATGAAGCCTATATTCCTCGTGGTATTTATTAATGAGATAAATGGTGTTTTGTACCCCAATCACCACCAGCAACGGCGGCAAAGTACCCGTAAGCATGGTGAGTTTGTAACCCAGCAATCCGGCTACCGAGAGCATGGTCACCACACCAATGGCAATAAACAGAAGCGAAACAGCCAAGGTGCTGATGCTTCTGAAAAAACCAAGTATGAGCAGGGCTGTTACCGCAAAGGCAATGATGGTGAACAATACAATTTCATCACGCACCTTGGTGGCAAATTCTGTGCGGATGAACGGCAAGCCGCTGTAGCGCATTTCAATATTGTGCTTTTTGCCAAAAGCATCACACTTGGCCTGAATATTCTGTATGAGTGAAATTCGTCCCTTGCTGTTTAGAGTGCTGTCGTTCAGCGACACAATCATCAGGGCTACATGCGTTTTTTCGTTGTAGAGCAGGCCATCGTAAAACTTCAGCGATTTAAATACATCCGAAAGGCTGTCCACCTCCTCCTGGGTTTTTGGTGCACCACCCACAATGGGCTTAACCGAGTACATGTCGGTGCTGTCAATGACCAGATTGAACACCCGTGCGGGAGAAATGAGATCAATTACGCCTTTCTGTTTCAGCACATCGTCGCAGAGTTTATAAAAATCACTGTAAACAGGGAGCTTGAAAACATCTTTGCTCTGAAAGCCGATGACAACTTTGTTTCCATCTTCGCCAAAGGTTTTCTTAAATGCCATGTAGGCTTTGTACTCAGGATCATCCTGTGGCACCAGCTTCTGCATATCGTAGGCCATTTCGGCTTTGGTGGCGTAGTATCCGGCGGCACCGGCAAAAGCCAGAATGACGAGCAGAAAAACGAGGCGATTCTTAAGGATAAAGGTGGCTATACGATCCCACATAGGTGGGCAAAAATAAGCCAAGTGAACCGTAAAATGAACTTCGTCGCCTCTGTAAAATAATGTCACTGAAATGTAACTTTGCCGTATTGTTGTATTTTTATCGTAGATTTAAAGCCAATTTAAATATTTTTTTGCTTTTTTGTCGAACATAAGCCAATGATTAAAAAAAATTTATTATGTAATATTTGTTCCACTCATGAGCAATATTGCACAAGCACAACCCACATATGGTACAACCACAGTAGAAAATTGCTACCAAAAGGCAACGGCTGGATTTACCGGTAGAGCTAAAAAAGTGAATTTCATTCGGGGATTGAACAATCTCAAAATAACCTCAACCAATTACACCGGCATTGCATATTGGCAGGTATTGGCACAGGATACATTTAGCAGATATTACGCAAGTGGAGACACAACAATTAAAAAAATTGATACATTATGGCGTATTGCACTGGATAGCCTTAGACCAAACGGCAAGGCCGTTGAGGTATTTCTTCCTCAACAATTCAGCAAAATTCGGATAACAACGCCAAAAGATTGGAGAACGGGCGTCATCCAAAGCGATACCCTGGAAATTAACTTTATAGAACCATCTTTCATATTTTCGGACAAGGAGAAAGTTTGCTTGACATTTGATATGGGAAGATTAACGGCAAATAATAATATTGATGGTCTCTGCGAGCCACCTGCATTTTTCTTAAGCTTACCAATCAATGCAGTTAATTGGTGGGGTTAACCACAAAATTGGCAAATGAGTATTTACAACGAGTTGCCATTCCAAACAATCCCAATAAACAAAAATGCTTGCGATGGGCAACATTGGGATGAATTTGGCAATATGATTCCGTATTGTCTAAAATTCAATATAGATATAATTATTGAGCCTTGTCAAGGAAAAGAATCTGAATGCCCTAGGTTAATACTAAAGAAAAAAATCGATATTTGTTGTTTCTGCGGAAAATATAACCCTAATAAAGATTAAAAAATGAAAAATCCACTTTTAGTAATGATATTCTTTTGCATTTCAAACCTTTTTGCCCAAAAAGCCCGAACTATTGATTTGCAAGTTCATTTTATAAAACCAGACACCAACGAAACCATTTTAGCACCGATCAATTATCCCATTCAACTGAGGATTACAAATCTAGGCCCGGACACACTTAAACCCGGCGATGTTTTTAGGTATTACACTTCAACTTACGATTCAGGGGTTCAAGGGGCTTTTACCTATACCCTAAATCAGAAATATGCTCCGAAGCAATATTTTGACATTACCCACTTTATGAAAATTGATGCCGAATTTGATCTTGATTTTTACAACATAGGAATTCTGAGCACGATATACAATCTTAGCGCAGACAGTATAAAGTCGGAATGGAGAACAATAGTTAACAACCGCCCGTCTGTAGCTGTAAAAGTAAAGCTCAGCTCAAACAACCTAAACCATAAAAGTCATGACAACCCAAGCCTATATCCGAATCCGTGTACCGACAGAGTTTTTGTTCAAATCGGTATCAGCGACATAGGCTTTTACAATATAAATGGAACCCTTTTGTTCCATTGTCAAAATCCAGAACACAGCATCAATTTGCCCAATTTGAAACCGGGGATTTATTGGGTTAAATACACCATCAAAGGAGTGAGACATTGCTCAAAATTGATAAAGATATGAGCAAGTTGGTTTTAATACTGATTGCTTTTTTAACCTATCCACTTCAACTTATTTGTCAGCGCAAAGTTGACATCACCACACGGATTTTAAAACCAAAAGCAAAAGACACCTTTATTTCTCCCGGCCTCTACTTCGGGGAATATTCAATCATCAACCTTGGACCAGACTCTCTTTTGGCATCCGATGGTTTTACATTGGAAATAGTTTTTGGAAATGTGATTTATCCATATATATCTGGTAAATTTAGAAATGTGGTACATTCGGGTGATAGTGTAGTGGTAAAAAACAACTTACCTACCCGTTTCGATGCCACCAACTTTAGAACAGAAATGTGTGCCGAAGTATTAAAAATCTCCTCAGCAAACAAATTGGATTCTGTAGTGACCGAATCATCGGAAAAACAAAAAAACAACCGCGCCTGTGTTCCAATGGTTCACATTTCATATCTGAGTACCTCTCAAATCAAAAAAGAATTGATGCTTTACCCTAACCCTACGGAGGATAAGCTTCAAGGGGAACTGATTCAACCGGGTCATATTATAGAAGTTTATAGTTTACAAGGAAATTTAATGCTATCAACTACCCTTCGTAACCAAGAGTTCTCGATTCGGGCATTGCCGCCGACGAGTTATTGGATTCGAATTCTTACACCTGCAGGCGCAATGCATACTCAATGGATTTGTAAACAATGATTATTATCCCCAACAAAAAAAGCCGCCCTCATCAGGCGGCTTTTTCGTGAATTTTGTTTTTGATTACTCGGCTACAACCTCAACGGTAACCGCTGCGGTAATATCCTTGAACAAATTGATATCAGCTGAATAGGTACCCAGGTTTTTGATATCGTCAACCGCAATTTTACGGCGATCCACATCATAACCCTGTTCTTTCAACGCGTTGGCAATTTGCAATCCGGTTACTGAACCGAAAATTTTGCCTGAAGCACCGGCTTTGGTTTTTACCACTACGGTAGCTCCGTTCAATTTGCCTGCAATGGCATCGGCATCCTTGCGCAGCTTGTCTACTTTAAATTCGCGCTGTCTAATGTCTTCAGCCAGCATTTTCAAAGCACCGCCGGTGGCAAGTTTGGCCATTCCTTTCGGAATAAGGTAATTGCGTCCGTATCCGTCTTTTACCTCAACCACATCATCTTTGTGGCCCAGGTTCTTTACATCTTGAGTGAGAATGATTTTCATACTGCTTTTCTCCTTCTGTTTATTTAAGACCGTCGGCTACAAATGGCAACAAGGCAAGGTGACGGGCTCTTTTGATAGCCACGCTGATTTTGCGCTGAAACTTGAGTGAAGTACCGGTGATACGACGGGGAAGTATTTTGCCCTGCTCGTTGATGAACTTCAGCAAAAAATCCTGATCCTTGTAATCGATGTGACGAATGCCGTGCTTTTTAAAGCGGCAATACTTCTTCTTCTGCAGAACCTGAGGGGTCTGATTGAAGATAAAATTTACTTCTTTGCTCATTGTGCGGCCTCCTCTGTTACGGTTTTAGAAACTCCGATTTCGCCTCTGCGCTTCTTCTCGTTGTAGAGCACAGCCCACTTATCAAGTTTGATAGTGAGGTAGCGCATCACGCGTTCATCGCGGCGGAATGCCAGTTCCATGGTTTTAATAAATTCAGGGTCGCCCTTGAATTCGAAAAGGTGATAAAAACCCGTTGCTTTTTTGTCGATGGGATAAGCCAGTTTTGTTAGGCCCCAGTTCTCTTCATGAACTATCTCCCCACCTTTACCTGTGATCAACTCTCTGTAGCTTTTAACAGCATCTTTCATCTGCTGTTCAGAGAGCACGGGTGTCAAAATGATCACGGTCTCGTACTGATTGTGGTTCATCTAAATTTTCCTTTTGGGGCGGCAAAAATACCATTTTTATGTGATTAAAACAAGGTTTTTGCAAAGCATGTCAGGGAACAGGATCGTAACCGCTTCCACCCAGCGGATGACAGCGCCCGATTCGCTTTGCCGTGAGTTTGAACCCCTTAAAAAAACCATGCTTTTTAAACGCCTCGGCTCCATATTCACTGCACGATGGCGTAAAACGACAGGCCTTGGGAAAAAGCGGACTGATTGCATACTGATACACACGAATGAAGAATATGGCAATCCACTTAAACATTCACCTGTTTAATTATTTTTTGAATACACAGGTTAAATTCCTTTTTCAGCGCTGCAAAATCGGGCAGTTGTTGCCCGGTGTAAATCATTGACAAAGCCAGCGTTTTATCGGCAGTAGTCAGCGCATCGGTTAATGGATGCCTGTTCAATCGATACACCTCGCGCATCAACCGTTTAATTCGGTTACGATCCACCGCCTTTTTAAACCGCTTTTTACTCACCGTAAACATCACCTGCAAAGGTATTCCGGGCGTTGGCAGCGGAACGAAAGCAAAATGAATTCTAAGCGGATATGATTGAACAAAAAAACCGGGCTGAAACAACCCGGCTATAATCTTTTCGCTGCAGAGTCTATCCTCTTTTGTCAGCGTGTACCTGATATGTGGCTTTGCATCTGTCAAAGCGCACGCAGTGGGTTTTAACCCTTGTGACCTCTTTCGTCGGAAGTGGTAAGTTTGTGACGACCACGGGCACGGCGGGCGGCCAGTACGCGTTGTCCATTGGCTGTGCTCATGCGTTTACGGAAACCGTGGCGATTTCTACGCTTGGTATTCGATGGCTGATAAGTACGCTTGGTCATGTCAATTCAATTTTCTGATTGGGGGTGCAAATATAGCAACTTAATTAAAGAATCACAACACCGCACGCACAATTCAAACAGAAATGCAGCCAAATTAAGACCTAAAGGCAAGAATCTTCATCTGCAGCACAACATAGACAAAGGTTTTGCGTTTACTCCTTGAAGGGGCTTCTCTCCAAACCTAAATCAAAATGAAATGTTTACACTACTCGCCTCCGCCCTCGCTGTTTCAGTCACCCCCGGCTTTAAATCCGGCGAACTGAATGTTTACATTCAGCGCACTTCCAAAAATACCGTTAATGTACTGAAACTTTACCCCGACAACACCTACAACTATTGTCGCTACACCAAACTTCGCATTGCCCGCGATTCCGGCACTTATCAAATGCGGGGCTGCAAAATCAAAATGAAAAGCTGCCTGAAAAAGAAAGGATCCAACCCGTTTTTAAAAGAACCCGGATTTGTAGGCAAGCGCGGAATTTACAAAGACCGCCTGCCCAGAGTTTTCGCAGGCAAGCCTTATTTTTATTCAAATTCAGAGGAGAAATATCTCACCGTTTGGAACTACAATCCCATAACCCACACTTTTTTCGAACACAGCGACCAAAAACAACCCGAAAAATTAATTGCTAGGTCAAGTCAGCTTACCACTGAAAAACTGCGGCAAGACTATGCAAAAGCCAAAGCATTTTTTTTAGCAAAAGGCGATTTTTATGGCGAGTATGGCCAACAACTGAGAAAAGCCTATTGTGGGCCCGGCGATTATTTAAGTTATCCGTCCGGGGTATATAAGCCCTGGGATGGGAATACAGATGAAACAAGACTTCTTGGCAAAATGCATGTAGTTATCCACGAATCAATACACCGTTTCAATTCCAGCAATAGAATGCTCGTTGTACCAGGTTTGGAAATTGACCTTGAACAACACCCTATTTTTCGTTCCGCCGATTTTGCCGGACTCGTTCCTGATGAACTGGAACAGCGGATTTTCAGATACCAAACCTATGTTTCTGACACATCCACTGTTTCAGCCAATGTTTCAGGTATTTATGGCCTGCTGGATGAGTATTCAGCTTACATGAACGGCACCCGCTTTTCGCTGATTGCCGCTGAAAAACTATTGGCTCTGGGCAACATTGAAGAAGCGTTTGAACGCATGAGAGATGCCAGCCAATGTTATTACGCTTACTATGAATTCCGCCTGTTTGTCGCCTGGTACCTGCAGTATGCCGAAAAATACAACAAGGATGTGTACCAGCATTTAATGAACAACAGGAATATGCGCGTATTATTCACCTTGCTGGATGATGAATACCTCGAAACCATAAAGCGATGTGAACAACTTAAATTTCCCGACAATAAACACAGTTGGGCAAATGAAATTTCCTATTTTGAAAAGAAGTATGCCACACCCTGCAAGGATGCACTCGTTCAGCAGGAGGACAGACTGAAAAACTTTAAAATCGAAGGAGTAAATAAGTTGAATTACAAATCCTTTACAAAGGAATTGGAAACTCTTTAACTTACCGAACTTCCCGAAGAAACTGACTCAGAAGGACTAACAAAAACCAATTTTCCGTCTTGGTCTTCGGCCATTAAAATCATTCCTCGGCTTTCAATTCCCCTGATTTTGCGGGGAGCCAGATTCGCCAACAGCAAAACCTGTCGGCCCACCACCTCTTCAGGGCTGTAATGCTGGGCAATGCCGCTGAGCACTACTCTTTCTTCATTGCCTGTATTCAGCAACAACTTCAACAACTTATCTGCCTTTTCAACCTTTTCGGCCTGCACCACCGTGGCAGTAATCAGTTCCAGTTTGGCAAAATCATCGTAGGCAATTTCGGGCTTCTGGGTTTTCTGTTCTTCTTCAGCTGCTGGAATATTCGCTTCGTTCTCCATTTTTGATTGATTCAGTTTTTTCAGTTGCGCCTCTATTTGCTCATCTTCAATTTTATTAAAAATGAGGAAGGGTTCGGCCAGTGGATGATTCTCCGGCAAGGCGGACAGCAATTTGCCGTTCTGCCAAAAATCTTTCACCAAAAACTCTAAGGGCAAAAAGTTCAACTGCCTGCACAACTTTTCGTGGGTAAAAGGCATAAACGGCTCGCAAGCCAAGGCAATATTGCTCAAAATCTCCAGCGAAAAAGCCATCACCGAAGCGGTTGCAACCTCATCTGTTTTTATCAGTTTCCAGGGCTCGGTTTCCGCCAAAAAACGATTGCCTGCTCGGGCCATGTTCATCAAACAGGCCTGCGCATCCCTAAATTTAAACTCTTCCAGGTTGCTCCGGATTTCGTTCAAAATCCCTGCCAGCTCGGTTCTCACTCCAGCCATTTTTGAATCAAACGGGCCGGGATTTATCGCGGGAACCTTACCACCATAAAATTTATGGGAAAGCACCATCACCCTGTTGGCAAAATTGCCCAGAATGGCCACCAACTCATTGTTCACCCTCGACTGATAATCCTTCCAGGTAAATTCCGAATCCTTGGTTTCCGGGGCAATGCTGCAGAGCACATATCGCAATTCATCCTGCTTGCCGGGCAATTCCTCTAAATATTCATTCAACCAAACCGCCCAGTTGCGGCTGGTGCTGATTTTCTGTCCTTCCAGATTTAAAAATTCATTGGCCGGAACCTGTTCGGGTACCACAAAGCCATCGCCCCTCAAATG
>CANHCW010000023.1 GCA_947459165.1 Flavobacteriales bacterium | reverse complement strand
GTCTGCATCGCTTACAATCTGTCTGAATTTTTCTCCGCAATTACCACAAATCACTGTTTTGGCTAATTTCTCACCAAACGATTCGGGCAGCAATATTTTCGCATGCAGTGGGGTCAACAAATTCAAAGCGCGGTCGTAAGTAGCGGTAAAAACCTCATCTCGGCGGGCGTCTATCATACAAACGAACTCCTCCGCATCAGCGTATTTCTGCATCGCCATACCAGCCATCACTTTCAGCGAATCAACCGCCAACAAGGGAACATTCAAGCCATAACAAAGTCCTTTCGCTAAACTCGTCCCAATTCTCAATCCCGTGTAAGAACCCGGCCCTTTGTTCACGCCCACAGCTTTTACATCAGAGAATGAAATATTCGCCTCCTTCACGCAGTTTTCAATCAATACCGGAATTTGCTCTGCGTGGGCATTCCCCTGCGTTGTTTCTTTGTAAACCAAACACTGTCCGGCATTAAAAACCGCAACAGAACCCACCGACATGGCCGTTTCAATCATCAAAATCACAAAGCACCTCCCGCTTTTTTAAAATGGCCGTTGGCCTTGATTAATTCCTGCATTCTCTCCACCTGCGAAAGGGTAGACAGCATCGACTTTAAATGATTAATCAAGTACAATTGCCTTTCACTTTGCTGCAACAGGGCGGCACATTCCAGCTCCTGCACCGGTGAAAGTCCGCATTTGTGTATCCATTGGGTTATGTCATCCAGGTTTTCAGGCAATTTGGCTCGGGGGACAGCGGTTATTTTGTATAATTCCTCTAACAAATCCATCAATCTCAATTTGTATTCCTTGTCCTCGTCGTCATAAAAATCAAGGTAAACAACCATTCCCGATGGGTAAAGTCGGCCCGGTTGAACTTCATTAAACTCCTCAATTTCAAAGCGGCGCAGGGCTCGGCAAACAATATCCATTTCTCCCCCATCGTAGGTTTTCACCACTTTTTCAATCCTCATTTCTGTGCCGTAGCGGGTCATTTTGTTGTTCACGACCGCGGCAATGCCAAAGCAAGTATCCTCGGCTAAGCATTCGGCAATAAGTTGTTTGTAGCGAGGTTCAAAAATGTGCAAACGCAATTCTTCCTTTTCAAAAACAATCAAATTCAGCGGAAACAGCGGTAAAAACTCCATTTTGCGTTGGCAAAACTATCTACAGTATTTTATTTTTTTATACTGCCAACTTTTTTTCATGCTTTATGGCAGTTGATATCTAGGCTCAATCATACCAAAATTGTGCAGAGTTGCTTAAAAGTTGGCAACTCAAAATGCCTGCTCAGGGTTAAATTTGTACCCTTAAACTATGCAGGAAGTATTTATTGTAGGTGCAAAACGCACAGCCATGGGCAGTTTTAACGGAACCCTTGCGGGTACTCCGGCCCCACAATTGGGAGCAACAGCCATCAAAGCGGCACTGGAACAAAGCGGCATCAACCCGGCCGAAGTTCAGGAAGTGTATATGGGTTGCGTTCTTCAGGCAGGCGTGGGTCAGGCACCCGCAAGGCAAGCCGCAAAATTCGCAGGTATTCCCGACCAGGTTCCTGCCACTACCGTGAATAAAGTGTGTGCCAGCGGAATGAAATCAGTAGCGCTTGCAGCACAAAGCATTATGCTCGGGCATAATGATGTGGTGGTTGCCGGCGGCATGGAAAACATGAGTCTGGTTCCCCACTACCTTCCCAATAGCCGCACAGGCACCAAATACGGCAGCATCACCATGCAAGATGGTCTGCAGTTCGATGGCCTTACCGATGTGTATAGCCAGCAAATGATGGGCACCTGTGCCGAAATCTGCGCCGCCGAATATGGTTTCAGCCGCGAAGACCAGGATGCTTTTGCCATCAACAGCTACCGTCGTTCGGCCCAGGCCTGGGCCGATGGCAAATTCAGCAACGAAATTGCCCCCATCACACTCGTTACCCGCAAGGGCGAAGTGGTTTTCGCTGAAGATGAAGAATACAAAAATGTAAATTTCGATAAAATACCGGCCCTCAAGCCCGTGTTTAAAAAAGACGGAACTATAACCGCCGCCAACGCCAGCACCATGAATGATGGTGCAGCTGCTCTCGTTCTTGTAAGCCGCGCCAAAATGGAGGCCCTGGGCCTTAAACCCCTCGCACGCATTGCCGGCTTCGCCGATGCCGAACAGGCTCCCGAATGGTTCACCACCACACCCAGCAAGGCCCTGCCCATTGCAGCCCAGCGTGCAGGCATCAGCATTGGTGATGTTGACTATTTCGAACTTAACGAGGCCTTCTCTGTGGTTGGTTTAGCCAACAACAAACTGCTTGGCCTCAATGCCGACAAAGTGAATGTAAACGGCGGCGCTGTTTCCTTGGGTCATCCCCTCGGAACTTCAGGTGCCCGCATTCTGGTTACCCTCATTAATGTGTTAAAGCAAAACAACGCAAAATGGGGTGGCGCAGGCATTTGCAATGGCGGTGGCGGAGCAAGCGCCATGGTAATTGAAAATGTATAACCGTACAGCGCTTTTTTCAGGCGCATACAATATTACCTGCCCTTATAAGTTATAAATACAATGCGCAGGTACTTATTCATTCTGGTTCTGCTTTGTTCATCAGCAACGCTTTTCGCCAAAGGAAAAGACAGCACCGACTATTTTGCGCTGCGCGATGCCGAAAGCAGACTCAAATACATTGTGCCCGACATTGTGGGCGGCGATTCGGATGAACAGCGTATAAAGGCTTGCTGGCACACATTCAGAACATTTGACACGCTACTTCAGATACCTGAAAGTTTCAATTACGCCTGGGATTCTTTGCGCCTGCGTACCATTTCTGTCATCACCTCGCCGGATAATAAGTTTAGGCTGTATACCTGGAATCTGGTATTACAAAACGGTAATTTCAAAAATTTCGGATACCTGCAGGTTCGCAAAGGCAGCGACATTGAAATTTATCCCCTGCTCGACACCGCTAAAAAGTTCAATAACGATATTGTTGATGCCGAGCTTGAACCTACCGACTGGTTCGGTGCCCTGTATTTAAAAATCATTCCTTTCAAACAAAAAGGCAAAAAGCGGTATCTGCTTCTGGGTTTTGATGGCAGCACCATTCACAGCAACAAAAGCGTAATGGATGTATTGTGGTTCGCCAAAGACGGCCCCCGTTTCGGTACCCCCTCATTTCGCCAAAGCAATGCCGACCCCAGCGTGGAGTGCAGGGTTGTGATGGAATTTCACAACGACATCAAAATGGTGCCCCATTATGAAAGCAACAGCGATGTAATTATCGTGGACAAACTTACACCGGCCTACCCCGAAGTAACGGGCAATTTCTGGTACTACATTCCCAGCGGCGATTTTTACATGTACAAAAAAAACAAACGGGGCACCTGGGTGCGCGAAGAGGTAACAGACTGGAACCTGGGACAGGGGGAAAAACCCATCATCAACCGGGTTAAACCAAGTCCTGAAACAGATCCCGCTAACCGTTAAGGTATTTTCCTATCACAGCCATTTTTTCGGCTGTTTCCTTCCATTCCAGCTGCCAGTTGCTATCGCTGTTCAGGCCGGCACCTGCATACAAAATGGCTGCATTGTTAAACAGCCTGGCGCAACGCAAATTCACATAAACCTCAAGGCTTTGTGCCCCCGCCAAACCGATCCAGCCCGTGTACAAGCCCCGTCGGTGTTTTTCCTTTGCTGCAATAAACTCCAGGGCACTGTTCCTGGGCTCTCCTCCCACTGCGGGCGTTGGATGCAGGGATTTCAGCAGTAAACCCTCTTTTTCTGTGTCAAGATCAAATCGGCGTTTCACCATTAAATGCCTTAAATGACCTGAGTGTATTTCCTTTCTGCTGCTTGTCTGCAAGTTTTTACCGCCGCATTGTTCTATCATCATCCCTACAAAATCGTTGGTAACGCTGTTCTCCTTCTCCTCCTTTGGACTCCAGGTTGGCTGCTCAGGGGTCAGGGTGCCGGCCAGGGCTACGGTTTCATAACTGCCATTGCTTCCCTTTAGCAGCAGCTCCGGTGTAGCTCCCATCCAACAGCCATAAAGGGGATGGTGAATGCAGTAAACAAAGGCATCCGGGTTTTGCTCAACGGCCCGACTAAACGCAGGCCACAACAAACCATTAAAAGCAACCTTTTCCGACCGCGACAGCACCACCTTTTGAAAAATACCCGCCATCATTTGCTTCCGGGCAGTCTCAACCATAGCCATCCATTCGCCTTCTCCGGTTCCAACAATCTCGGTTTGCAATGTTGTTAGCGAGATTTCCAACAATCGGCTTTCAATGGTTTTTAATTCCGAAATCAAGTTACCTGTCAATGCTTGGGGTGAATCATTCCATGCATTCAAAACAAATACCTCTGCGGTTTGCGGATTGTCCAAATCAAAAGGGCCGAAACTGCCTTCTATGGCTGTAATTTCCGTATTCCCCGGAAGGCTGTATGCCGCAAATCCTTTAAGCACCTTGTTTTTCCAATGCAACCACGGCCATTGTAATGTTTCCTTTGCACACCATTTTGCCCGTGTTGGAGGTAAGCACAACCTCCCACACCTGTGAGGTTCGTCCCAAATGCAAGGGGGTGGCCCTTGCCGTTATCTCTTCGCCCATGTTAGCCGGTTTCAGGTGGTTGCAGGTTACAGCCTGCCCCAAAGCTACAAACCTGTTTCTGTCTAACACCAAATTGGCCGCCATGCTTCCCAAAATCTCAATCAACGCCAGCGATGCGCCTCCGTTTAGCATTTTCAAGGGTTGAATGGTATTGGCATTCACGGGCATTTTTGCTTCCAGCCAATTGTCGCCCAGGGCGGTATATTCAATACCCAAGGCCTCATTCATTGTGCCTTTGCAGCGGTCATTCAGGGCATCGACGCTTATCTTTGCCGGGTCAAAAAAAATTGTACTCACAGGTGGGGCAAAATTCAACACAGCAAGGCACAAAAACAATATACCTCATTCGCCACGGGCAAACCGACTTTAATGAAAGGGGAATCGTTCAGGGCAGCGGCATCGATTCTTTGCTCAATGCCACTGGACAGAGGCAAGCGGAACTATTTTATCATGCATACAAACATGTTCCCTTCACCGAAATTTACACCAGCACACTGCAAAGAACCCACCAAACAGTTGCGCCATTTATAACAAACGGCTTCAAAAATCATGTCATTGTTTCCGAGTTTAATGAAATAAACTGGGGAATGATGGAAGGCGTTGAACCCTCGGAGGAAGCCACCCGAAATTTTCAGCAAATTTTGAAATCCTGGAGAAGCGGCAACCTCGACACTGCGATTGAAAATGGCGAAACGCCAAACCAACTGTACAACAGACAATTCGCCGGCCTGCGAAAATTAGAACAGGACTGGCCGGGCAGCCCGGTATTAATTTGCATGCACGGTCGCGCCATGCGCAGTTTTTTGTGTTTGCTAACAGGGCATCCTTTACACAATATGGACGATTTCGAGCACAGCAATGTTTGCCTGTATAAACTGCAAAAAAATGAAAATGACCGGCATTATCAAATCCTGCTGCACAATTGCACACGGCATTTGGAAACTATAAAGTAATTTCATTTTCTGCAGAATCAGTCACTTTGTCCCCTGACAAACAGCCAACTGTTGAAAGTTTAAACACACTGTCATTCCTTCCACTCACTCCGCATATCCTACCTTTGCACGGTGTCTTTAGAAATCAGCATTGAGGTAACCGATCGCGAAGGCATGGTGCACATACTTACTGCACCTACCGACATGAATCTGAACCTGATGGAAGTATGCAAAATGTATGAACTTCCGGTAAAAGGCGAATGCGGCGGTATGGCCATGTGCGCCACTTGCCAAGTTTATGTTGAAAGTTTACACCCTTTGCCCCCTCAAAGCGACGATGAAATTGACATGCTGGATCAGGCATTTTTTGTTCAGGAAAACAGCCGTTTGGGTTGCCAAATTCAAGTTACGACGGAAATTGACGGCCTGCGCGTAAAGTTGGCACCGGAAAGTGACTGATTTTTGAGCATTTTGTTTGCATTATCAGTGCTTTTCCTTAATTTTGCAGTCCTTTTTCGGAAACTATGGCAAACCACAAGTCAGCAATCAAGCGCATCAGGTCAAATGACGCCAAGCGCGACCTGAACCGCTACCAGCATAAATCCACCCGCACAGTGGTAAAATCTATTCGCAAGAGTGACAACAAAGCAGAAGCCCAGGGTATGCTTGCCAAGGCTTTCAGCATGTTGGACAAACTCGCAAAAAGAAACATCATTCACAAAAACAAAGCCGGTAATTTGAAGAGCAGCCTTCAAAAGCAAATTGCTGCAATGGCTTAAAAAGACCTTTGTATAAAAAAAAGGCTGTCAATCGACAGCCTTTTTTTATGATTAATGAATTAAGCGAATTATTCCTTTACCAGAGTTCCAACCTTTTCACCCGACAATAAGCGTTTCAGATTACCGGGCTTGTTCATATCGAACACAACGATGGGCTTCTTATTTTCCTGGCACAGGGTAATTGCCGTCAAATCCATCACTTCCAAACCCATTGCATAAACCTGTTTAAAGGTAATTTCATCAAATTTGGTGGCAGTGGAATCTTTCTCGGGATCGGCGCTGTAAATACCATCTACCCGAGTACCTTTAATGACCACATCAGCTTCAATTTCAACAGCTCGAAGCGAGGCGGCGGTATCTGTTGTAAAGTAAGGGTTACCCGTTCCGGCACCAAAAATCACAACCCTGCCTTTTTCCAAATGCCTCATGGCCCTGCGCCGAATAAACGGCTCACTGATTTGTTCCATTTTAATGGCAGACAGCAAACGCGTCACCATTCCGGCTTTTTCAAATGCGCCCTGCAATGCCATTGCATTGATCATGGTAGCCAGCATGCCCATATAATCTCCGGTGGCGCGATCAACCACGCCGCCCTGGGCACCTTTCAACCCCCTGAAGATATTTCCACCACCGATCACCACCGCAATTTCGGTTCCCAGCGATGCTGCCTCCTTTACTTCATGGGCATATTGCTCCAGCATTTTTGGATCAATACCGTACTCCTGATCTCCCTGAAGGCTCTCACCACTGAGCTTGAGTAGTATGCGTTTGTATTTCATGTCTTTATTTTTTAGGCAAAAAAAATCCCCCAAATTTGGGGGATTTTTTTAAATATTTTATCCTAACTGAATTCTTTTGAATTGTTTTACCGTCAAACCGGGTTCGGTATCAGAAAGCATTTTGCCAACAGACTTGCTGTTATCCTTCACAAACTCCTGATTTAACAGTGTGCTCTCTTTGTAAAACTTCTCAACCTTACCTTGCGCAATTTTATCGAGGATGGCTTCGGGCTTGCCTTCAGCACGGGCTTGTTCGCGACCGATTTCCATTTCTCTCTCAACAGTTTCAGTTGAAACATCGCCTTTGTCAACTGCGATTGGATTCATAGCTGCTATTTGCATAGCCACATCCTTACCTGCAGCGATATTCGCCTCTGTAGGTGCATTGCTTAGTTCAACCAATACGCCAATTCGGTTGGCTCCGTGGATGTAAGAAACGATGTTGGCTCCTTTCAGCACTGCATACTCGGTAACATCAATCTTCTCACCAATTTTTGCAACTTCGTCCATCAAACGGCCGGCAACGGTGCCACCGGAAATTTGAATGTTTTTCAAATCATCCAAAGTAGCGGGCTCGTTGCTCAATGCGGCTTCGGCAATTTCGCGGGCAAACGCCACAAACGCTTCGTTTTTTCCAACGAAATCGGTTTCACATGTCAGTTTGATCACAGCTCCTTTCGATGAATCAGAAGAAGTTACAGCAATCACAGCACCTTCAGAAGCTTGTCTGTCGGCACGGTTCGCTGAAATTTTAGCTCCTTTTTTGCGGAGATAGTCCATCGCGGCTTCAAAATCGCCATTGGTTTCACCCAAAGCTTTTTTGCAGTCCATTAAACCGGCACCGGTCATTTGGCGCAGTTTATTTACATCAGCAGCACTAATGCTCATGGTTTATTTTTTAATTATTAAGTTAAATTGTGAACGGAGTGAATTAAGCCTCAGCAGCAACCTCGCGGTTTTCAGTGGTGCCTTCATCTTCGCTTTTTTCGCTTTTTCTTTCCTGCATTCCTTCGATGATGGCATCTGCAATTTCAGACACAATCAGGTTGATGCTCTTTGAAGCATCATCATTGCCCGGAATGGCGAAATCAACTGCGGTAGGATCAGAGTTGGTATCAACCAGACCAAATGAAGGAATACCCAAACGAAGGGCTTCAGCAACAGCAATGTGTTCGCGCTTCACATCAATCAGGAAAATTGCACCGGGAAGTTTACCCATGTCCTCGATTCCGCCAAGCATACGAGACAACTTGGTTTTTTCACGATCCAACATGAGTCTTTCCTTCTTGTTAATGCGTTCGAAAGTTCCGTCTGCCGCCATTTTATCAATACCCTGCATGCGCTTGATGCTGCGACGCACAGTTTGAAAATTGGTGAGCATGCCACCCAACCAGCGTTCAGTTACATAGGGCATGTTCGCGCGTCGTGCGTGCTCAGCTACTATCTCCTGTGCTTGTTTTTTGGTAGCAACGAAAAGTATTTTACGACCCGATCTGGCGATGTTTTTCACGGCAGCTTTTGCCTCTTCAAGTTTCGCCTCGGTCTTTTTCAGATCTATAATATGAATGCCATTCTGCTCCATGAAAATATAAGGAGCCATTCTGGGATTCCACTTACGGGTAAGGTGTCCGAAGTGAACTCCGGCATCCAGTAAATCCTGTTGGGTATAAGCCATTTTCTTGATTATCGTTTTGAGAATTGGAAGCGCTTACGGGCCTTTTTCTGACCACTTTTCTTTCTTTCAACCACGCGTGAGTCGCGGGTCATGAAGCCGGCCTGACGCAGAGCTGGTTTGAATTCTTCATTCAAATCCACCAACGCCTTGGCAATGCCGAGACGAATGGCTTCAGCTTGTCCGCTGATTCCACCACCGCGAACATTCACGGTTACATCGAATTTGCCTTCATTGCCGGTTACAGCAAATGGGCTGTGAATAGATGTGCGGTGCCATGGCAATGGAAAATAGGTTTCCAAACCACGCTTATTGATGATGATTTCGCCTTTACCTTCTTTGAGATAAACTCTGGCAACAGCGGCTTTTCTTCTTCCTGAGGTGTTGTACATATTTTATTTTCTCAGATATCGAACTTCAGATTTTCAGGTTGTTGTGCAGTGTGAGGATGGCTTACACCTTCATAAACATAAAGGTTGGTAAAGAGCCTGCTACCCAAACGATTCTTTGGCAGCATTCCTTTGATAGCCATTTCAATCAATTTGGCGGGTTTAACATTCTTCGCCAATGTTGAACGCTGACCTCCGGGATAGCCGGTGTGTCGCAAGTACTCTCGGGTCTCCATTTTGCTGCCTGTCAGGTTGATTTTTTCTGCATTGATAACAATTACATTGTCTCCGCAATCAACATGGGGTGTAAAATCAGGCTTGTTTTTTCCGCGCAACACAATGGCAATGCGCGATGAAAGACGGCCCAGGGTTTGTCCGTCGGCGTCAACAACAAACCAACGCTTGTTGACTGTGGCTGCATTGGCAGACCGGGTTTTGTATGTACTCAGCGGATTCACAACTACGCTTCTTATTTAAATTTGGGGTTGCAAAAGTAGCCATATTTTTTTGTAAACGCAACATATCCACACTTTTTTTTGGCGAATACTCAAACGGACAAGCGTTACCCTTCAATTTCAACAAAAAGCCCCGGTAAACCGGGGCTTTTTAATTGGATTCAATCTTTTTACCAGTCGTCTTCGTCGGGCTGATAAGGAGCTTTCAGCGATTTGCGTAAACCCTCAACCAAACTTTTTACTTCGCGGTCGGCGGCCAGCAAAAATAAATCTGTTCGCTGATAACCCTTTTTTACACGCATGTAATATTCATGACTGGTTCTAATTTGCTTAACCTCTGTACCCGGCTGCGATTGCAAATGCACAAAATTCCCGCACTGGTATTTGTACCTGCCGTCCTGAAAGCGAACCGCAAGCTTAAATTCCATGCTCCCGGTTGGGGCTTTGTTGAACTGATTGATTTGTACAACCATGGGAATGGTAACCCGAAGTACGATTTTTTTGGCGACCTGGTCTTCAATTACCCAGCTTTTATCTTTGAATTTCTCCTTGCCGTAGCGCTGACTCAAATACTTTTTGGTTCTCCAGTAAAGGCTGTCTGCCTGACAATTTTCGCAATTCTCGTCTTCAATAATTCCTTCGTAAAAAATAATCTCACGCATGGTATCGTAAGGAGGAACAAAACGCTGATATGCTACTTTGGTTTCGGAGGCTGACGATGCATTTCCACTGCTATCTTTAGAGGCCGTATCGGCCGAACCCCAGCCGGAACCCCAGTCCTGAGCATGGAGTTTTTGTGTCGTAAACAAGGATATACCTGCAAGGAGGGTAGCAGAAATCCATTTCTTAATACTTTGAACAGTCATTTCTATTGAAGCAAGTTTCAAAAAGTTTGCCAAACTTTGGGCTGCGAATATAAAGATTGGAATTGAGGCTGAACGCCAAAAATGGTAAGGGTGTTTCTCCACATTGTCTTAATTGTGCAATAAAGTAAACGAAACTTTGTCTTTTTTATTGTGGAGGAATTAATCTGCCCTTTGAAAAAATTGCCGGCTTCGATCTTCCTTTTCTCCAATGAATCTGCTCTTCTTCGGTCAAATGAATCACATCGCGGCAAATATCGCTGCAACAACCTTCGTGCTTTGCGGCACATTCATCGCATTGAATAAATAAAATATGGCAACCCACATTGGCGCAGTTTACATGCTTGTCTGCCGGCTTTCCGCACTGGTGGCATCTGGCCAGCACATCTTCACTCACCCTCTCGTGCAATCGTTGGTCAAAAACAAAATTCACACCCTTGAATTTGTTTTCTAGCTGTTCCTCCTTCACCTGATTTACATAATTGATGATTCCGCCTTTCAGATGATATACTTCGTTAAACCCCTTGTGCTTCATCCAGGCACTGGCTTTTTCACAACGAATGCCACCCGTGCAATACATTAGAATGGGTTTGTTTTTATCGTGCTCAAATTCATCAATCACCTGCTGCAACTCTTCTCTGAAAGTTTCAGCCTGCGGACAACGGGCATTTTCAAATCGTCCTACTTCACTCTCGTAATGATTGCGCATATCAATCACCACCACATCCTCGCTGCTCATTTTCTCATTCCATTCTTCGGCTTCAAGGTATCGCCCCGTATTTCCGGGATTGAAAGATGAATCATCAATACCGTCTGCCACAATCTTGTTTCTCAGCTTTACATCCAGTTTGTAAAAACTCTTATCCGATTCTTCAATGGCAATGTTCAGCCTGTTCCCATTCAGAAAATCAATGCTGTCGATGGCCTGTTTGAATTTTTCCAGATTTTCCTGCGGCAACGCAACCTGGGCGTTCACACCTTCCTCAGCCACATAAATGCGGCCCACCACTTCCAGTTCTTTCAGCAGCAAATAAAGGTGATCACGAAAATCTGAAGGATTTTCAATGCGATGGTATTTGTAGAAGGAGATGGTGGTATAGGGCCTGGTATCGGCCAGCATACGCTTTTTCAGCTCCTCCCGGTTCACTCTGTTGTGCAATAACATGGTTGGGGAAGATTTTAGCGGGGCAAAGATAATATTACCCCGAAGGAAATTGTCAATTTAGGTTGGAACTTAAAACTCGTAAACGCCGGTGAGTTTGTCAAAGATCGCAATTACTCCTTCCGGAGTTTCAGCCGAAACCAGCTTTGTTCTCCACTCCTTAAAATCAGCCAACCCCCTAAAATATTGTGCATAATGCCGGCGCATTTCAAAAACGCCTACTTTCGGGCCTTTCCATTCTACACTCTTTTCAAAATGTGTACGGCAGGTTTGCAGGCGTTCTTCAAACGATGGCGGGGCCAAGTGACCTCCGGTTTTGATGTAGTGCTTGATTTCCCTGAAAATCCAGGGATTGCCAATGGATGCCCTTCCAATCATCACGCCGTCAACTCCATACCTGTTTTTATACTCTACAGCTTTTTCGGGCGAGTCAATATCGCCATTGCCAAAAATGGGAATATGCATTCGCGCATTGTTTTTTACAGCGGCAATCAAACTCCAGTCGGCCTCGCCCTTGTACATCTGTGCCCGCGTTCTGCCGTGAATGGCCAAGGCCTTGATGCCCACATCCTGCAACCTTTCTGCCACTTCCACAATATTCTTGCTGTTATCGTCCCAGCCGAGACGCGTTTTTACTGTTACCGGCAATCTGGTACTTCTCACCACGGCTGCAGTTAATCTCTCCATCAAATCAACATCCTTCAAAACACCTGCCCCGGCCCCTTTGCACACCACTTTGCTCACCGGACAGCCAAAATTAATATCCAGCAAATCCGGATTGGTGGCATCAACAATTCTGGCTGATAAAGCCATGGCTTCCTCATCTCCTCCGAAAATTTGAATGCCGATGGGTCTTTCATAATCGAAAATATCCAGTTTCTGTCGGCTTTTAATGGCATCACGAATCAGCCCTTCGGAGCTGATAAACTCAGTGTACATCAAATCTGCCCCGTTTTGTTTGCATACATAACGAAACGGCGGATCGCTGACATCCTCCATGGGAGCCAACAAAAGGGGAAATTCACCCAATTCTATGTTGCCAATTTTAGCCAAATTGAAAGGTGCAAAGTTACCGAACAGGTTGGCTTGCTAGTGCATGATTCACTCCTGAATAAAATGGTGTAGGTTTGCAGTGGCAATGACCGACGATACCGTAGACGGCAACTTTATTAAAAAAAGCCTGTTTTATAACGGCTGGGGCGCCATGTTCGTCTTGATTTTTATTTTTCTGTTCAACATTATTTTTTCATTGTTGTCGCCCGTTATTTCGGCCTTCATACTGGGCATAAAAATAGACGAAGCCCGCCAACTGCTTAGCACCCCCGATGGTACGGCTCTGGCCATTAACCTTTCGCGCATCAACCACACCCTGAGTTTTGTGGGATACATGCTTTTACCCGCTTTGCTGTTTACAGTGGTCAACCGCAGTAGCATAGCAGAAGAGGCCGGATTCAAAACCAAAATAGGGCGAAGTGAGATTGGAATGTCGCTGCTATTAACTGTTAGCGCATTTGCACCCGTGAATTGGCTGGATGGCTTCATGAGAAACATTCCGTGGCCCCAAGGCTTGAACCATTTTGCCACCAAACTCGATACCATCAGGCAAGAAGCCACCGGAACCATTCTGGATATGCAGGCACCCATTGAACTGGTTGTTTGCCTCCTTATTGTAGCTTTGTTACCTGCTTTGTTTGAAGAGTTTTTGTTCAGAGGGATTTTCCTCAACATTTACAAGGGTTTCAGCGGCAGCGTCAGTCGGGCCGTGGTCAATCAGGCCATCATTTTTGCCGTTCTGCACTTCAGCTTCTATGAATTGCCCGGCATATTGCTTATGGGTATTGCCTTCGGAGTGGTTGCCGCCTCTACCGGAACCATACTTTATGGCATCATTATTCATTTCCTGTTTAATTCCACCGCTGTCGTTCTTCATTACATCAGTCATGAATATTTCCGTCAAACCGGTGTAAGCGGTGCCTTCGACAGCATTGATATTCCCGCCTACATTGCCTTGCTGTCTGCCATTCCCTTTATTTACAGCTTGGTTTGGTTTAAACGCAGAAGAAAGGAAATTGCGAATGTCTAATTTTTGGGTGAGAACCATTTGGGGCAGCCTTTACGCCCTGATTGTCGTTGTTGCATTGATTTACGGAGGCCTATGGGGAAAGTTTGGTCTCGCAATCATCATCAGTTCATTTTGTTTCATTGAATTTCTCAGCATTCGCAAAGCAAAACATCCTCTGAACTTGATATTTGGCATTGCTTTGAATCTGCTGGTTTTAATGTTGAGTGCCGTTGAGCCTGCATTTCTCAATTTAACATGGAGTTTGGCATTGCTGCTTATCATTTTATACTGGGGCATTGCGCTTTTTCAATTCGGTGTAGCTGCTGTGCAGAAAGTTACCCCGGTTGTTTTCGCCCTGATTTACATTTCATTGCCATGTTTGCTTTTTCTTTCAATATCAACCGGTTGGGCAGAGGCCCTGCTTGTTTTCGTCCTCACCTGGAGTTCTGACACTTTCGCTTACATTTTCGGCCGATTGTTTGGAAAACGCCCCTTGTATGCCGAACTCAGTCCCAAAAAAACCCTTGAAGGTTTTATCGGTGGGGTCATTCTTACAGGAATCATTGCTGCAGTTGCATCATTTGGCACCCCTTTAACTCATCCCATTGAGGGTTTTATTCTCGGCTGCCTGGTTTCGTTGGCCGGCACAGCGGGCGATTTGTTTGAAAGCGCATTGAAAAGAGATGCCGGTATGAAAGACAGCGGTCGGTTTATTCCGGGACATGGAGGTGCTTTGGACCGTTTTGATGCTTTTTTATTCGCTTCGGTTGTTGTTTATTCGTGGTTCAAAAGTGTGAATCCATGCTTTCTCTATTCATTCTGGGGTAACCTTTGAAATTTATTCAACGCACATACCGCATCATAGTACTGGGAATTTTATTCATTCCCTTTGCTTCGTTCGGCCAAACCGCCGGCATTAAGGGTTTAAGAATTTATCAAAGCAACCTCGATAAAAGCTGGAAACTTATCAACCCGGGCACCGGCGATACAGCCACCTGCACCTACAATGTTTCTTATCAAACCTACGAGGGCAAAGGCAAGGCCCGCAAACTGGCCAATAGGTTAAACCAGTTAATGAACAATGCCGTAACCACAGATACTGCACATCAGGAACTCAATCTGGATCAAAGAGTTGAACAGGATGCCGAAGAATTTCGCAGAGAATGGGAATCACTCAACAGCGACAGCGATTGCAACTGGACTTACAATTACGCCAAACAACAAAGTTTTTCCATTTGCAACTCAAATGCCGATTATGTAACCATCAGCGATTTCGCATATTACTACACCGGCGGTGCTCATGGACTGGAAGTGGCCGTTTATACTGTGATGAACAAGAAAAATGGCGAAGTCATTGAAAACTGGACCGGCTTGTTTAAAGACAGTATGGCAGTACTGAAAATAGCAGAGTCAGAATTCAGAAAAATAAAGTCTATACCCGAAAACACAGCCACCAATAAAGAGTGGTTCTGGAATGGCCTTTTCTATTTGCCCGATAACTTCGCCTTTACCGACGCTGGATTGCTTTTCCACTACAATTCATATGAAATTGCACCCTATGCGCTGGGTGCAACAGAGTTAATCATACCATACGAAAAGCTCAATCCCTATTTCAAAAAAACTCCAAAAAGATAATTCGCCCTCATTTCATTGAAAACAATCATTCGGCTTCTGTTCTTCATTCCCTGCATCGCATTTGCTCAAAACAACAGCGACACCCTCAGGTGGGATCGCGAATTGGTAGAGCACAATGATAGTTTTCACAATGACAGTTTTGACTTCAGCATTCATTGCCGTTACCGTCAGGAGTACATACTCTTCTCAGGCAACACCGACGCTGACAGCATTAACCGAGTTTTGATAGAAATGCTGGTAAATAAAAATATTTCCGACCGAAACCAGGTAAAAAAGGAGTTGGAAACTTACGGCGACAGCTTTACAAAATCGTGGAAGCAAAATTTACCTGCAGATATGTATTCACTCGCCATGAGTTTTGAAGACCAGACAAGCTTTCAGGTAGCATTTCAAAACCCGAAATACACTACGGTTATTTACAACAATTACGGTTACATGGGCGGAGCACACGGCTTGTCCATTCAACGATACCTCAGCTTTCAACGACCCGGTGGAAAATTGCTCGAAAATTGGCAGGATTTATTTACAGATACCACAGCCGTGCTGAAATTGGCGGAAAGGATCTTTAAAAAAGAAAAGAATATCCAAAAGTTTCGCAGCCGCAGCCACATGTGGTTCTGGGGGGGCGACTTCTACCTGAGCTCGAATTTCGGGCTAACTGATGAAGGCATTCGCTTTGTCTATACCGAATACGAAATTGCCCCCTACGCCTATGGCAGTACTGAATTGCTGCTGCCTTACGCTGAAATAAAAGACTATCTAAAGGTAAAATACCTGGATACTCTCTGATTTCGAACTGAATTCTCGCACTTGTGCCCAAATAAATTGGCCTGAATCAGGTACTATTTGTTTAATTTTGCGCAACATTTCAGCATGAGCCATCCCGATGAATCTTACCTGATGAATGCCGACCCGGCGGCCATTGAACAACTTTACGAACAGTACCGCAGCGACAAGGAAAGTGTGGATTTTGGCTGGAGGAAATTTTTCGAAGGTTACGACCTCGGCACAGGAAAAACGGAAACCGCAGGGCAGATTAGTGAGGATGCCCTGAAAGAAATTAAAGTGCTGAACCTTATACACGCCTACAGACAAAGAGGACACCTATTCTCTAAAACCAACCCCATTAGGGCACGCCGCAAATACACACCTACACTTGATCTTGAAAATTACGGTCTGGAACAAGCCGACCTGAATACCACCTTTAACGCAGGCGTGGAAGTGGGCCTTGGTCCGGCAAAGTTGTCCGATATCGTTGCCCTGCTTCAGCAAACCTATTGTCAAAGCATTGGTTGTGAATTCAGCTACATTCGCGACCCCAAACGCCGCGAATGGCTTCAGCAGCGCTTTGAAAAAACCCGCAATGTTCCCGACCTTACCGTTGATGAGAAAAGGCATTTTCTGAAAAAACTCAATCAGGCCACCGTATTCGAGAATTTCATACACACCAAATACATTGGACAAAAACGCTTTTCGGTTGAAGGTCTGGAGTGCCTGATTCCGGCTCTTGATGCAGTTATCCAGTACGGTGCAGGATTGGGAGTTGAAGAATTCGTGATGGGCATGGCTCACCGTGGTCGCCTGAATGTGCTGGCCAATGTATTCAACAAAAAATACAGCGCCATTTTTGGCGAATTTGAAGGCAAAGTCTTTCAAAATGAAGCCGATGATGATTTTGAAGGCGATGTAAAATACCATCTGGGTTACAGCACCGATGTACTTACTGCCAGCGGCAAAACCGTGCACCTGCGATTGGCCGATAACCCCAGCCACCTGGAAGCAGTTAATCCCGTGGTTAAAGGTATATCAAAAGCGAAACTCGATACCAAATACAACAACGATGTAGATAAAATCTGCCCCATTCTGATTCACGGTGATGCTGCTGTTGCAGGACAAGGCATTGTATATGAAGTAGTGCAAATGAGTGGACTCGAAGCCTACTATGTGGGCGGTGCCATTCACATTGTAACCAACAACCAGATTGGCTTTACCACCAACTACCTCGATTCAAGAACCAGTACCTATTGCACCGATGTAGCCAAGGTTACCCTATGCCCTGTTCTTCATGTAAACGGCGACGATGTGGAAGCCGTGGTGCATGCCGTTAAACTTGCCATGGCCTACAGACTGGAATTCAACAGCGACATCTTCATTGATTTGCTCGGCTACCGCAAATATGGTCACAACGAAGGCGATGAACCCCGCTTCACCCAGCCCGTAATGTATAAACTCATCGACAAGCACCCCAATCCCCGTGAAATTTACAAGCAACAACTGCTGGAACGAGGCGAAATCGATGCTGAACTAGCGGCAGAAATGGAAGTGCAGTTCAAACAACTTCTTCAGGAAAAGTTTGAAGAGGCGAAGGGAGATTATCAACCCGACAAAGAAAAGAAAAATACCCTGTGGGACGGGTTTCACCATCCCAACGCCAAAGATTTTGAGAAGGAAGTGAATACCGGTGTTGACCGCAAAACACTCAAATCGCTGGGCGAAAAAATCACACACATTCCCGAAACCAATCTACCGATTAAAAAGGTTCAGAACCTGTTTGCCGACCGCAGAAAAATGCTGGAAAACGGAACACTCGACTGGGCCATGGGTGAACTGCTGGCCTATGCCACTTTGCTCAGCGAAGGGCATCCCGTGCGCATAGCAGGTCAGGATGTGGAAAGAGGAACCTTCAGCCACCGCCATGCTGTAGTAAAAAAAGAAGACAGCGAGGAGGAATACATTCCACTGAAACATATTGCCGAAAAACAGGCCGATTTCAATGTTTACAACAGCTTGCTCAGTGAATATGCGGCCCTTGGTTTCGAATATGGTTACAGCTCTTCCATGCCGCATTGCCTTACTATATGGGAAGCCCAGTTCGGTGACTTTGCCAATGGAGCTCAAATTATGATTGATCAGTTTGTGGCGAGTGCAGAAACCAAATGGGGCAAATTCAGCGGCCTTACCATGCTGCTTCCCCACGGCTACGAAGGTCAGGGACCGGAACACAGCTCAGCCCGCCCCGAACGGTACCTGCAACTGTGTGCAGGCGGCAACATGCAGGTGTTGTACCCCAGCACCCCGGCCAACCTCTTTCACGCCCTGCGCCGTCAACTCAAACGCGATTTTCAGGTTCCGCTGATCGTGATGAGCCCAAAAAGCTTGCTTCGCCACCCCCTCTGCGTAAGCAATTTCGACGAGTTCGAAGGCAGTTTTCAGGAAGTCATCGCTGATCACGAGGTAACAAAGGCCCGTAAAGTATTGCTCTGCACGGGCAAAATATACTACGACCTTTTACAGGCCCGCCACGAAAGAAACATCAACGACATTGCCATTGTGCGGGTTGAACAATTGTATCCCCTGCCCGAATGGAAACTGAAAGACATTTTCAGCCAATACGCCGAGGCAGAATTCTGTTGGGTACAGGAAGAACCCAAAAACCAGGGTTACTGGCTGCACCTTTTCCGCTACGACCTGCCTGTTAAACTCAGTTATATTGGCAGAAACAGCAGCGCCAGCCCAGCCACCGGATTCAAAAAAATGCATGACAAAGAACAGGCCGACATCGTAAACCGCGCCCTGTCCTAATCACACTTCAAGTGTAATTTTTCCCAATCTCAATCCGGCCCAGCCCGCCTGATTCACGATTACATCCTTGCCATCGGTATTTTTTACTGTCACCGGTGCATCCAGAAAAGTGTGGGTATGCCCACCCAAAATCATGTCGATATTTCGGGTTTTGGCAGCCAGTTTCAAGTCATCAATTTGTTCGGTTTTATATTCATAACCCAAATGCGATAGCACAATCACCAGCCTGCAATGTTCCTTTTGCTTCAGATGATTGGCGGTTGCTTGCACCGCAGCAACCGGATCATTGTATTTCACCCCTTTGCATAAGTGTTCCGGAATTAGGCCTTCGGGGTTGATTCCCAAACCCGTAATGCCAATTTTAATGCCTGCCCTTCTCGCCACCACATAGGGTTTTATCAAATTTTTGAGGGGTGTTTCCTGTAGATCGTAATTGCAATTTACCGTGTTGAAAGCTGCCTGCCTTGTAATCAAATCGGCGAGGTGCTCTATTCCCAAATCAAAATCGTGGTTCCCCAGTGTTGATGCCGTATAACCCGCCTTGTTCATCCAGCGGTATTCCGGAATGCCGCCAAAAGTATTGAAGTACGGAGTTCCCTGAAAAACATCGCCACAATCAAGAAGCAAATGCGAATCACATTCTTTTCTGGCCTCATCTATCAAGGTTTT
>CANHCW010000022.1 GCA_947459165.1 Flavobacteriales bacterium | reverse complement strand
TTGCAATCCTCTTCCTTGAATTCTTCACCGAAATAATGAAGGAGCAATTTGCGGCGGCACTGACTGCTTTCGGCAAATGCCGCCGTTTCAGCCAATAGCAATCCCCCAATTTCCTGTTCAGCCACCGGCTTGTCCTTCATGAACTTTTCCAGTTTCTCAATATCATTCGGATTGTAGAAAAGCAGGCAATCCCCGCGCAGGCCATCGCGTCCGCCCCGTCCGGTTTCCTGATAGTACCCTTCGAGTGATTTTGGAACATCGTAATGCACCACAAAGCGAACATCGGGCTTGTCTATTCCCATGCCGAATGCGATGGTAGCCACAATCACATCGCAGTCTTCCATCAAAAAGGCGTCTTGGTGGGCAGCCCGGGTTTTGGCATCCAGTCCGGCGTGGTAGGGTAGCGCTTTGATGCCGTTCATTTGCAGCATTTCTGCAATTTCTTCCACTTTCTTTCGGCTGAGGCAATATATGATACCGGAACTGTTTCCTCTGGCCTTGATAAATGTGAGAATGTCTTTGTGCACCGCATCTTTTCTGCCTTTGGGTTTCACCTCATAATAAAGGTTGGAACGATTAAAGGAAGATTTAAACAGGGTGGCATCCAGCATGCCCAGATTTTTCTGAATATCGTGCTGAACTTTGGGTGTGGCTGTAGCAGTCAGTGCCATCACAGGAACATCATCAATGGCTTTCACCATTTGTTTAATGCGTCGGTATTCCGGTCTGAAATCGTGCCCCCATTCACTGATGCAATGGGCTTCATCCACCGCAACAAATGAAATTTTTATTCTCCTCAGCAGTTCTATGGTTTCATCTTTTTTCAGGGTTTCCGGTGCTACATATAATAGTTTGGTTGATCCGGCGAGAATATCATCCACCACCCTTGTAAGTTCACTTTTACTCAGCGAGCTGTTAAGAAAATGTGCCAATGCGCTGGAATTGGAGAAGCCTCTGATGTTGTCAACCTGATTTTTCATTAAGGCAATGAGGGGAGAAATGACAATGGCCGTTCCTTCCATCATCACCGCAGGCAATTGGTAGCACAATGATTTTCCGGCCCCTGTGGGCATGATGACAAAACAATCTTCTCCTGCAAGAATATTTTTGATAACGGCTTCCTGAAGGCCTTTAAAGCCATCGAAACCAAAGAAATCTTTAAGTGCGCGTCTTGGGTCGGTGGCAACTTCAGTCGCAAACGCAGCGGCGGTACTCATAAAAGTTTTAACTATTCGTGAGTAAAATTAACGCATAGGCAACAGTTTTGTTATAATGTTGATAAACTTTTCTTTAAAAGTGTCCCAAATTCAGTCGCGTGATACCTTTAGCAAAAATTCGTTTAGTTTTGCAGGGTAATACCTCCGTTTTGACTTCAGGAAGTGCGAATTTAATAAAAAACTACGCTGTACAAGCCATACAGGGCGAATTAAATTCACTCAGGCCACTCGAAACTTTTATTGATGATGGGTTTGTTCAGGTGGTTGAACTGCTTCTTAATTCAAATGGCAGGGTTGTTATTACGGGAATTGGTAAAAGCGCCATCATTGCCCAGAAAATTGTGGCCACCATGAACAGCACCGGTCAACCTGCTATTTTCATGCATGCCGCAGATGCCATTCACGGTGATCTGGGTATTATTATGCCCGACGATGTGGTGCTCGCCATAAGCAAAAGTGGCAATACTCCGGAAATTAAAATGCTGGCGCCACTTTTAAAGCGATTTGGTAACAAACTGGTGGCCATGGTGGGCAACATGAGCAGCGAACTGGCCCAAATTGCCGATTTTGTAATCAATACCACCATCGACAAAGAAGCCTGTCCCAACAATCTGGCTCCCACAACCAGCACAACGGCACAATTGTTAATGGGCGATGCTTTGGCCATTGCACTGTTGCGTATGCGCAATTTCAGTAATGAAGATTTTGGCCGGTATCATCCGGGCGGTGCTTTGGGAAAAAAACTCTATCTGCGCTGTGGTGAACTGGCAAAAACCAATGCAAAACCTTTTGTATCGGAAACTGCCTCAGTGAAAGAATGTATCGTTAGCATCAGTGCCGGCCGTTTGGGGGCAACAGCTGTGTTGCGGGCAAATGGCGATTTGTGCGGCATAGTTACCGATGGAGATATTCGCCGAATGCTCGAAAAGTTCGATCAGCTTGGAGGATTGTGCGCGGCCGATATCATGTCGCCATCGCCACTCAGCATTCAAGCCAATGCCTTGGCAGCAGAAGCTTCTGACATTTTGCAGACCAATAAAATATCACAATTAATCGTTCTTGAAGCAGGTATTTACCAGGGAATGGTACATTTGCACGATTTGAACAGAGAGGGAATCATATGAAAATGGCCGGAAATCGCTTCGTGCTTATCATGGCAGGTGGCATCGGAAGCCGCTTCTGGCCTGTAAGCCGAAAAAGCCTCCCAAAACAGTTTATCGATATTCTGGGAACGGGAGAGTCGCTTATTGCACAAACATACAAGCGGTTCGAACAAATTGTTCCAACAGAAAACATATTCATTGTTACAAATGAGGAGTACGAGGGGTTGGTTAAAGAGCATATCCCCGGTATTTCAGCCGATAATATTTTGCTTGAACCACTTGCCAGAAATACGGCACCTTGTATTGCTTATGCCAGTATGGTGATTGCAGCCAAAGATCCTAACGCATGCTGCATTGTGGCGCCCAGCGACCACCTCATCACCAACGAGCCCGAGTTTGTTCGCATTATCAACGCTTCGTTTGAGTTCGCCGCAAAATTCGATAGTCTCATTACACTCGGAATTAAACCCACCCGTCCCGATACCGGCTACGGCTACATTCAATTCAATACACTGCCCAGCGGACAAGGCTTTCACGAAGTAAAAACCTTTACGGAAAAACCCACACTGGAAATTGCCCAAACCTTTCTCGATAGCGGCGAATTTTTGTGGAATGCAGGGATTTTTGCCTGGAGTGTGAAGTCCATTATTTCACGACTTGAAAAACATATTCCCGAGGTTTATCAACTGTTTTCCGAAATTGATTTCAGCCAACCCGGCTTCTACAAACAACTGGAACAGGCCTACGGTCAATGCCCGAGCATTTCCATCGATTATGGAGTAATGGAAAAGGATGAAAGTGTATTTGTTTATCCTGCAACCTTTGGCTGGAACGATTTGGGAACCTGGAAAAGTCTTTGGGATGTGAGTCAGCGTAATGATCAGCAAACTGCCGTTATTGGCAAAGGGATTCATACCTACAACAGTGCGGGAAGCCTTATTTTTTCAGGTACCGGCAGAGTTGTTATTACCAACGGGGTTGAAAACCTTGTGATTGTGGACAGCGAGGATGTTCTGCTTGTAATGAGCAAAGACCGCGAACAGGAATTGCGCAACATTGTGAATGACATGCGCGACAAATACAAAGGCGGCCTTACCTGATTTTTCTACTGGGGATAAATTGTGGGTTGCAACAAACAAGTTGCTCAATTATATTTGCATTGTTGTCGCGCTGATAGCGGCAACCCAACTGTTACGCGCTTCTATATACCAACATCCTGGCCGTGCCGTAAGGTGCGGCCTTGATTTTTTAAAGCCATGACCAATCGCTATCAATCTCTGCTGTATCTGCATCTGGCGGTTTTTTTATGGGGCTTCACGGCCATACTTGGCAAACTAATTTCTTACAATTCATTTAACTTGGTGTGGCATCGCATGCTGCTGGCCGCATTGGTGTATTTCTGCTTTCCCGCTGTGCGCAGGACGGTTTCGAAATTGCAATTCAGGCACATTTTTCTTTTCATGGGAATAGGCCTGATTGTGGCCTGCCACTGGCTTACTTTCTACGGCAGCATTAAACTGGGCGACAGTGCGAGTATTACTCTTGCTTGCCTGGGCTCTGCCTCTTTGTTTTCAGCCGTTTTTGATCCGCTGATCAATAAAAAAGCGTTCAATGCCATGGAGCTCTTTTTGGGGGTGTTTGTGCTGGCCGGCATTTTTTTGGTGTACCTGTCACTGCCCGAAAAACCTGCTCCCGGTCTTGATTATACAGCTGCAATTGTTACCGGCATTGCAAGTGCCGCCCTTGCCGCATTGTTTACTGCATTGAATAAAAAGCACATTGACAAAACAAGTCCTGTGGCCATTTCCGCCCTCGAAATGCTTTCAGGCGCCCTGCTTCTTAGTATTTTGTTTCCTGTTTTTGCCGGTGCAAATTCTGTGTGGTTTCCCGATTTCAATCCGGAGCAGGGTAACTACGACCTACTTTGGGTGCTTTTGCTGGTATTGGTTTGCACCAACTTTACTTTTTATTTGGGTACCCTGGTGCTGAAGAATCTTTCAGCATTTACGGCCAACATTACTGTGAATTTGGAACCTGTTTACGGAATCATATTGGGAGCTTTAATTTTTGAAGAAAACCGCGATTTGTCATGGCATTTTTATTTGGGTGTGGCTCTTATTCTGGCATCGGTATTTTTGCAGAACAGGTTGGAATACCTCAGCAATAAAAAATCAAAATGAATATAGATGACATTATCAGATTTAGGCGCAGTCATTTTGTAAAGGAATTTAACGGCCAAATCGTGCCCGCAGACCTCGTTCACAGAATGCTGGAAAATTCCAACTGGGCGCCAAATCACAAACTCACGCTTCCCTGGAAATTCCGCTTGTTTCAAGGTGAAGAAAAAGATACTCTTTGTTCCAAAATGGAGCAGTTTTACGAACAATTTACACCGGCAGAAAAGTTCAATTCAGCCAAGTTTGATAAAATAAAAAGCTACAAGAGCAAAGTTTCTCATATCATTTCCATTGGTTTTCACCCAAGCGGAGAGGTGTCCGAGTGGGAAGAACTGGCTGCAACAGCCATGTCCGTACAAAATATGTGGCTCACTCTTACAGAACATCCGAATGCTGTAGGTTACTGGACAACAGGCAACGGCACGGGCAGTGATTTTATGAAAGTAGCCACCGGACTTTCCCCCGAAGACAAACAATTGGGTTTTTTCTTGCTGGGAATGACCGACAACAAACGAACTTCGGCACACCGCAACTTCCCTGTTTAAGGGTGGTTGGAAGTGGCCTTAAATCTCTTTTTAGAGACAACTTCTAGCAGGTGTTATTGAAAAAAGCCTGCTGCATTCTTTCAATCATGCTTAATTTTGCATCCGCATTCGGGGTGCTTCCCAATAGGGAATGCTGAGAACATACCCGCCCTACCTGATCAGGATAATGCCTGCGCAGGGAAATGTGAAAGTTTTTGGCTTTCTCCGGATGCACACAACGCATTCGAAAAAATGAAAAAAACCATTTTCGCATTCTGCTGCCTTTTGCTAAGCGGACAACTTAAGGCCCAAAATCCCGTAATTCAAGTTTCAAAGATTATTGAAGCGGACGGAAGTCCGGTCGCCAATGCCGTTTTGTATTGCAATGGGCAGTTTGCGGTTATTTCAGATGAAAAGGGCGCCTTTCCTCTGATTTCCTGTTCTTCACAAATAAAAGTAGTTGTAAACGGTGTTGAACGAGGCTTTACAACAGATACGGTTGTCGGTTCAGTCCCTTTTACAATCAGGCTGAAACCTTTATCTATTGAGGAAATTTTGGTAAGCAGCAGCCGAGCCGATGAGATTACTCCGATTGCATCGGTGAGGGTTAAGAAAAGCGAAATTGCCATTCAGAATACCGGCCGGGACCTCCCTATATTGCTTCAGTTTCAGCCCGGGGTAACCATTACCAGCGATGCAGGCGCAGGCGTGGGTTATACCGGTATTCGTGTGAGGGGCAGCGATGCCACCCGAACCAATGTCACCGTAAACGGAGTACCCATCAATGACGCTGAAAGCCACGGCACATTTTGGGTAAACATGCCCGATATCTCAAGCAGTTTGTCTAGCATACAAATTCAAAGTGGTGCCGGTAGCAGTACCAACGGTCCGGGGGCATTCGGCGCTTCGTTGAACATGCAAACCGCTTCAGAAATGAAGGCTTATGCCCGCATCGGTAATTCTATCGGCAGTTTCAACACTGCCCGAAATTCCATTGCTGCAGGAACCGGACTCATCAACAACCGCTGGACGGCTGACCTGCGATTGTCATCCATTCGCAGTGATGGTTATGTTGATCGTGCTTCCAGCGACCTGAAATCGTGGATGTTTTCTCTGGGCTATCACCAAAAAAACAGAACCATCAAACTGCTTGCTTTCGGGGGCAAAGAAAAAACTTATCAGGCCTGGTGGGGCGTGCCGATTGAGAAATACAGCGGAACTCAGCAGGAATTGGCCAATCACTATGCCCGAAATGTGGGTGTTGCCTACAAAACCCCTCAGGATTCTGTCAACCTCTTCGGTTCCAACCCGGGGCAGTATAATTATTATACCTATCAAAACGAAACCGACAACTACACCCAAAACCATTATCACCTTTATTTAAATCAGAAAACAGGAAGGTTTTCCAATTTCAACGCTACCCTGTTTTATACCCGCGGATTTGGTTACTTCGAGCAATTCAAACCCAACGACCGCATCAGCAATTATGGTTTTGCTCCATGGGTGCAGTCGGGCGATACCATTACCCGCAGTGATGTGGTTCGGCAGCGCTGGCTCGATAATCATTTATACGGCGTAAACGCCACTTGGTCGTACAGAAAACAAAATGTAGATTTCATTACCGGCATTTCGTACAGTCACTATAACGGCGACCATTATGGAAAAGTTGTTTGGGCCAATTTGCTTCCCGCAGCCACCCCTGGCGCCAGGTATTACCATTCAACCGGACAAAAAACCGATGCCAATGCTTTTGCAAAACTGACTTTAAAATTGGCCTCAAACACATTCGCCTGGGTTGATATGCAATACAGAACAGTGAATCACACCGGCAGAGGCAACGATAACGATTTAAGAAAAATTGGGTTCAACGGAAAATTCGGTTTCTTCAATCCCAAAGCAGGAGTTACCCGCGTTGACGGCAAACACCGCTATTATGCCAGCGTAAGTACTGCGCAACGCGAACCTTCCCGCAGTGATTTTACCGACAATAGAACAGGGGAAATCCCCAAACCCGAAAAGCTAACCGATTTTGAAGCAGGTTGGAATTACAGTGGCAACAAGGTGCAGGCAGGCATCAATTTGTATTATATGCATTACCGAAACCAGTTGGTGTTAACCGGAGAGGTGAACGATGTGGGCACTGCCTTACGGCGCAATGTAAATGAAAGTCACAGGGCAGGAGTGGAAATCAGTTTTGAGAAAGAAATCATCAAATACATCAGTTTTGGAGGCAATGCAACGCTGAGCCAAAACCGAATTCGCGAAATGGTGAATGTAATCCCGGATTATGCAACCTATATCAACAATGATACTGTTTTCAGAAATGTGCCCATCGCCATGTCGCCGTCAGTTATTGCTGCCGGCTGGCTCAAATTTCAGCTGCCGTCTAATTTCGAAATCCGGTGGATGCACAAATACACAGGTAGGCAGTACCTGGACAATACCGGCGATAAATACCGCAGTCTAAATCCGTTTTACTTTAATGAAATTTGGTTGAACAAGGGCGTTTTTCTGAAAAATGGAGGAAAAATTGACCTGCAGTTTCAAGTTCTCAATGTTTTCAATGCCCGCTACGCTTCCAACGGCTATACCTTTATGTACACTTATGGCACGCCCGACATCACACAGGAAGTGTTTGTTTACCCCCAGGCCGGTCGTCATTTCATGCTGGGTGTAAATCTCTCGTTTTAAGAACCGGATTTGAACAGCTCAACCGCTTTTCGCACACTTCCGGCCTTGAGCAGGTATTCTCTGGCAGTTGAGTAATCCAGTCCGGTGGCTTCCGAAACCATTCGGCTGCCGCGATCAATCAGTTTGTTGTTGGTGAGTTGCATATCCACCATTTTATTTCCTTCCACATGCCCCAGTTTAATCATCACCGATGTGGTAATGGTATTCAATACCAGTTTGGTGGCTGTTCCTGCTTTCATGCGGGTGCTTCCGGTTACAAATTCAGGTCCGGTAATTACTTCTACTGGCGCATCGCACATTTGTGCAATGGGACTGTTTTCATTGCAAACAATACAACCTGTGGCAATGCCGGCATTTCGGCAAAATTGCAAAGCACCCAACACATAAGGTGTTTTTCCACTTGCTGAAATGCCCACCACCACATCTTTGGTATTGATTTGGTGCGATTCCAGATCCATTCTGCCTTGTTGGGTATCGTCCTCTGCAAATTCAACTGCTTTTCTGATGGCTGAATCGCCGCCCGCCATGATTCCCACCACCAGTCCAAAATCAACACCGTATGTTGGTGGGCACTCGCTGGCATCAACCACACCCAAACGGCCACTGGTTCCTGCACCCATATAAAACAAACGACCACCCTGTTTAATGCGGTTGTAAACCAATTCGCATAATGCAGCAATCTGGGGCAGCTTTTCCTGCATAGCCAGAGGCACACTCATGTCCTCAGCATTGATGCCGGCTGCCAGTTCAGTAAAACTCAGATTTTGAAGGTCGCGGTGTCTTGAATCCTGTTCGGTATGCATCAGCTTTGCTGCGATTGGTATGCGTGCACATGCTCCAGCCAGTCCTGATATTGCTTGTCTGCAAGCACCCTTGGGAATTTGCTTTGTCCGCCCAGTTTATTGTGTTTTGCCATCCAATCCATAAACACGCTTTCAGGCAACAGGGTCAGGTTCATTCCGGTAAGCACATGGTTTCTTTCCGTATCGTAGTCGTCGTTTAGTTTACGCAAATGATTATCGAGCTTTGTCCGAACCGCTACTGCTTCAATTTTAGGGTCGTTGCAAGCCACAAACCAGTTGTGCGCAAATTCATTCTCAAGTTTCAGGGCTTTTACGGTAAATTCAGGCAAATCAGTGTGCATTTCATCCGCCACCATTTGCAAGGCCTGCATCATATTGTCTACGCTAAGGTGTTCGCCGGTAATACTTAAAAACTGTTTGGTACGACCTGTAATTTTTATTTCGCAGGCTTCTTTATTCGTAAATCTGATGGTATCGCCGAGCAAATAGCGCCACGCACCGCAAGGTGTTGTAATCAATATGGCATAGTCGGTTTTTTCATCAATACTTTCAAGACCGATGGCTTTTGCATTGGGTTTTAGCTCACTGTTCTCATCGAAGTTGTTCTCGTTAAAAGGAATGAACTCGAAGTAGGTGTTGTTTCTGAAAATAAGGCGCATGCCCTCAGATTCAGGTTTCACCTGAAAGGCGATGTAGCCTTCGCTTGCCATGTAGGCCTCCATAAAAATAACCGGTTTGCCCAGCATGGATTCAATAGAGTGTTTGTATGGAGCCAGAGAAACGGCCCCCCAGCAATAAATGCTGAAGTTGGGCCATATATCGTGAATGGTTTTTAGGTTGTAATGGCTGATGATTCGTTCCAGTAACAGTCTTACCCAACTTGGCGCACCGGCAATGAAAACAATGTCCCAGTTGGGAGCTTCTTCCACCATTCGCTGTACTTTTTCTTCCCAGTCGCGCAGGGCGGTGATACTCTCATCGGGCATGCTGAAACGATCGAACCAGGTGGGGATATTGGCCGTACAAATTCCGCTGAGATCACCGCTGTAACTTACTCCGTCAAAATTAAGGCTGGTGCTTCCTCCTACAAGCAAATAGTGCTTGGCCAGAAAATCTTTGGGAACATCGGTTAGGGCCATAGCCAAAAGTTGTCTTCTGGTTCCCCGTAACATGGCTTTCAGTTGATCTTTGGTAACGGGTATGTATTTGCTTGCGCCTTCTGTTGTACCTGAGCTGAGTGCGTAGTGTTGGCTTCGTCCGGGCCAGGTAATGTTGCTTTCACCGGCATATTCCCTTTGCCAGTATGGATGCATTGTGCTATAATTGGTAAGCGGAACCCGTTTGCGAAATGCCTTGGTTACATCTTTTTCCAGCAAAATTTCTTCAAAGCCATATTTTAACCCGAATTCGGTATTTCGGGCATAATACAGCATTTTTCGAAGGGTGTTTTCCTGCCATTTAATGGCTTTGCTTCGGGTTACGGTGAAAATATCCGTAATGCGTTTTCCCCGCCTGAACAATTGGTTAACAAAATCCAAAGCTGCCATTCGGCTACAAAAATAAACAAATAAAAAAGAGCACCTGCAAAACCAATTTTTTCAATTTGATCCGGGTCTTCAATTTGATCCCGAAAAGACTTTTTCTCAGTATTGCATTTACTACCCTCTTTTGGCCGAAATTTGCCCTGTGAATGAAGGGTTAACACTGAACGACGAACTGCGGGCCAAATGGAAAAAAGTGGTTGATTTTTTTGAGGATAACTTTCAGAAAAAACCCGACCTCAATGCCATGCTGTTCATTATTGGCATTCGTGAACTGGGAGAGTTGCCCGATAAAAAATTCAGCAAGGATGAAAAAACTTATCTGATGCACATGGCCAACTGCAAATTGTTCAGTTACTCGGGGTATTACAATCTTGGGGGGTATGATGATAAGGGGTGGCCTGTTTGGCAAAACATTAAACCTTTGCCCGCCCTGACTTTATTTGAGCAGGAAAATTTGCTCAGGCAGCACATTGTTGAGTATTTTGAACGAGAGGAAATCATTGATTTTTAAAATGAGGAATTCGCTATTTCTTATATTGTTGTGCCTGTTGGCAGGCAGTTGCGGACAAGGCACAAAAAAGGAAGTAAACCTGATGGACAGCACCGATACTGATGCTTCCGAAAAGTTGAGCCCCATCTCTCCTGATACTCAGGCGATGAAAAAATTCACCA
This sequence comes from Flavobacteriales bacterium, assembly GCA_947459165.1. Taxonomy (GTDB): domain Bacteria; phylum Bacteroidota; class Bacteroidia; order NS11-12g; family UBA955; genus RGEC01. Next base: position 9,824 of record CANHCW010000022.1, on the reverse strand, counting down.
GGGTTGAAATAATAACCGATATGGGCCGACTGGAGGTGGCCTTGTTTGATTGTACGCCCAAACACCGCGATAATTTCATTAAACTGGTCAAATCGGGATATTACAACGGCACTCTTTTTCACCGAATTATTGCCGATTTCATGGTGCAGGGCGGAGATCCCGACAGCAAAGGTGCGCCCCGGAACAAACCCTTGGGAAGTGGTGGTCCGGGATACAAAATTCCGGCTGAAATTACTGATACGCTGTATCATTATCGTGGCGCACTGGCGGCTGCCCGTGAAGATGATGGAGTTAACCCCTCAAGGGCTAGTTCAGGCAGTCAGTTTTACATTGTGCAGGGAAGCAAATGGGACAAAGCCAAATGGGTTGATGTTTTAAAACAGTCCGCTTTTGAATTGTTTCAATCTAATCCTGAAAACCTGAGCTACCAAATGCGTTTTGAGAGCTATCAGCGCAAAAAAGATGAGGCAGGCATGGCGCAGTTGAGGGGAGAAGTGGAAACGGAAGTCGGGAAAATTAGCGACAGCATGTACAACGCCATTCCCGGCAGGGTGAAACAAATGTATGGCACCTGGGGCGGCTCACCCTTTCTTGACAAAAACTATACAGTATTCGGATTTCTGGTTTCAGGTTACGATGTTCTTGAAAAACTGAACAAGGTAGAAACCCTTGGCGACAAGGCAGGAAACAGGCCTGTTGCCGATGTGAAAATCATCTCAGCCCGAGTTATGAATTGAATGGGTTTGGAGATGTCGTTTTTTTAGCTTAATTTTGCATCACTTTTCCAACTAAAATATGGAAGGGGACACGCCAAAAGCAGTCCCCTTTTTTATTGATATGGCAAACCTGACTGAAAAACTGAAATCGCTGGTGCAGACTGAAACTGAGACTTTTGGGCTGTTTTTGGTTGATTACACCGGAACCCCTGCCGGGTTTTACCGATTTTATGTTGATTCAGAGCAGCCTGTAACGATGAATTTGCTGGCGGAATTTACCCGTTCCGTTTCCAAAAAAATTGACGATGGAGAATTTGGCGAAAGAAAATTCACCTTTGAAATATCAACACCGGGTGCCGATCGACCCTTGTCAGATTTGAGGCAATTTGCAAAGCATGTGGGTCGGACGCTGGAAATAGAAACGCAGACGGGTGAAGCTTTCGAGGCTGTTTTTACAGCACTCGAAGGCGAAATGCTGAATCTGCAAAAGACAATTAAAGAAAAAGGGAAAAAACCTGTGTCTGAAGATCTGAGCCTGAATCATTCCCAAATTAAAAAAGCAATAATTAAAATAACATTCAACTGATATGAGCAAAGCGAAAACCAAAGAACTCGGTATGAGCCTGATTGAAAGTTTTTCGGAGTTCAAAGAGTTTAAGAACATCGACCGCGCCACCATGATGCGGGTACTTGAAGATGTTTTCCGCAGTATTTTAAGAAAAAAATACGGTCTTGAAGCCAATTTCGACATCATCATCAATATTGAAACCGGGGATATAGAAATGTATCACAACCGCCTTATTGTTGAAGAGGGTGAAGTGGAAGATCCCAATCTGCAGATTAGCCTGACTGAGGCGCAGCAGTTGGAACCCGATTACGCTGTGGGTGAAGATTGCATACAACAAGTTTTTCTTGATGACTTTGGACGACGCAGTATTCTCAATGCAAGACAGGCACTGATGAGCCGTATCATTGAACTTGAGAAAGATGAACTGTTCCGCAAATACAAAGACAAGCGGGGAGAAATCATGGCCGGTGAGGTTTACAATGTTTGGAAACGCGAAATTATGGTGCTCGACGATGACGGCAATGAATTGGTGTTGCCCAAGGAGCATATGATTCCCCGTGACATGTATAAAAAAGGCGATACCCTAAGGGCAGTTATTCACGATGTGAATATGGACAAAGGTTCACCCAGAATTATACTTTCCAGAACGAGCCCGGAATTTTTGGAAAGGTTGTTTGAACTGGAAGTCCCCGAAATTTTAGATGGTTTAATTACCATCAAGAAAATTGTTCGTGAGCCGGGTGAAAGAGCCAAAGTAGCCGTTGAAAGTTATGATGACCGCATTGATCCGGTGGGTGCTTGTGTGGGTGTGAAGGGTGCCAGAATTCACGGAATTGTAAGGGAATTGAGAAATGAGAATATTGATGTGATCAATTTCACAACCAACAATGCCTTGTTCGTTCAAAGAGCCCTGCAGCCTGCAAAAATCAGCCGCATGGAATTTGATGAAGTGAACAAGAAGGTGGATGTGTTTTTGGATTCTGATCAGGTTTCACTGGCCATTGGCAAAGGTGGGCACAACATTAAACTGGCAAGCAGGCTTAGCGGCTACCAGATTGAGGTTTACCGAGTGAATACTGGCGTAACCGATGAGGATGATGTGGAACTGGATGAATTCCTCGATGCCATTGATGAATGGATTATTGAAGAATTCAAGAAAATTGGTCTCGACTCGGCTCGTTCCGTGTTGAGAACCAGCACTGAAGATTTAATCAGGCGCACCGAGCTGGAGGAAGAAACCATCCTGCAGGTGAAGAAGATTCTTCAGGAAGAATTTGAAGAATGATGACTGTGATGCTGTATTTTCAGATATGAAAACACGCGTCGCAGCGTTAAGGGAGGCGGCATTGGCAGTGTCACGCTTCCCCAGCGATAGGGACTGTTTTTGGGGTAGGTTTCGTTGATGTTACATCTTCGCAACCTGCCTCACGAATGGTTGCGAATTGGCATTGCCGAGTATTAAACCTAATTTTGAACCAAGAATGGCTGAATACCGTTTAGCGAAAGTAGCAAGCGAACTGAACAGAAGTGCTCAGGTGCTGGCAGAAACCCTGAAAGGGAAGGGGTTTGTAGTAGACCCAAAACCTACGGCTAAAATTACCGAGGAAATGTATCAGGTGCTGGTACAAGAGTTTCAGGCCGACAAATCGGCCCGTGAAGAAGCAAACAAACTCAAAACCCTGAGGGATCAAAAGGCACCTGTAACCCCGCCGCCGACAACCAAAATGCCGGGGAAAAAAGAAACGCCGGAAGTACCCGTTGCGCCGCCCGTGGTTGAGGAGAAAAAGCAGCCTCCGACTCCTGAAAAACAGGAGACGACAGAGAAAGTAGAGGTAAGAAAAGAAGAACTCAGCGGGCCTAAAATTTTGGGAAAAATTGATGTTACACCCAAAACCAAAGGCAAACCAAAAGAGCAAACTCAACAACCACCCCCACCACAACCTGAACCGGTAGCCAAACCCAAAGAAAAACCCCAGGAAACTAAGCCTGAGGAAAAGGAAGAGGAAATTGAAACACCTGAAATAGCACTGCCGGTGGCTGCTGCTGTGGATGAAGTGGTTGAAGAAGATGAGGATGTAGAGAAAATTGAGACCAAGTTTGAAAAATTATCAGGACCCAAGGTTCTGGGTAAAATAGATTTACCCAAAGATGCTCCGGGTGGTTTGAAAAACCTGGCCGACACTGCACGGGATGACCTTAGAGAGAAGCGCAAACGCAAGCGCAAAAAAGTGGGTGGCGAAAAGGTTGCCGTTCAGGATAAAATTAAGGAAGAAGAAAGAATTGCCCGCGAACACAAAAAACCCGAGACAAAAACCGAAATCTCGCAAAAAGATGTAAGCACCAAGGTGAAATCCACTATGGGCAAGTTGGGCGGTGCAGGTCAAACCCGCGGTTTAAAGCAAAAGTTAAAAACCCAACGGAAGGAAGCTAGGGCTTACGAACGAATAGAAGAACGAGAAAGAAAAGAAAAAGAGAGCAAAATTATTAAAGTTACAGAATTCCTTACGGCCAATGAACTGGCCAGTTTGATGAACAAGCCTGTAACACAGATTATTTCTGCCTGCTTTGCCTTGGGTATGATGGTGAGTATCAATCAGCGATTGGATGCTGAAACCATTCAGCTTGTGGCCGGTGATTTTGGTTTTGAAGTGGAATTTGTTGACGCTGAAACCCAGGTGGAAGCGGCAGATGACGAATTGGACAACGAGGACGATCTGCGCAGCAGACCACCGATTGTTACGGTGATGGGTCATGTCGATCATGGTAAAACATCGTTGCTTGACTATGTGAGAAAAGCCAATGTGATTGCCGGTGAAGCCGGTGGCATTACCCAGCATATTGGTGCGTATGAAGTTACGCTGGCGGACGGAAGAAGAATTACCTTTCTGGATACGCCAGGTCACGAAGCGTTTACCGCCATGCGTGCAAGGGGTGCCAAAGTAACCGATTTGGTTATTATTGTGATTGCTGCCGACGACAGCGTTATGCCACAAACCCGAGAAGCCATTGCCCACGCGCAGGCTGCCGGGGTTCCCATGGTGTTTGCCTTTAACAAAATTGATAAGGATGGTGCCAACGCGGATAAAATTCGTGAACAGCTGGCAGGCATGAATATTTTGGTTGAAGACTGGGGCGGTAAATTCCAGTGTCAGGAGATTTCAGCCAAAAAAGGCCTGAATGTGGACAAACTGCTGGATAAAGTGCTGTTGGAGGCCGAAATCATGGATTTGAAAGCCAATCCTGCAAGAAAGGCTAAAGGCACCGTGATTGAAGCGACCATGGAAAAAGGCCGCGGTATTGTGTGCAGTATGCTGGTGCAAACCGGTACTTTGCGGGTGGGTGACCACATGGTGGCGGGACCATATTATGCAAAAGTGCGCGCGTTGTTTAATGAACGGGGCAATAAAATTGACGAAGCTCCGCCCAGTACACCGGTTAAAATGCTCGGTTTTAGCGAAAATCCCACTGCGGGCGATGCCTGGGTGGTGATGGCTGAAGAAAGCCAGGCTAAGGACCTTTCTACCAAACGCATGCAGCTTGTGCGCGAGCAGGGAATACGAACCAAGCGCCACATTACACTGGATGAAATTGGACGCCGTTTGGCCATTGGCAACTTTAAGGAACTGAAGATTATTGTAAAAGGCGATGTGGATGGTTCTGTAGAGGCCTTGTCGGATGCATTGTTAAAACTGAGTACCGAAGAAGTACTGGTAACTGTGATACACAGTGGCGTTGGTCAGATTTCGGAAAGCGATGTATTGCTGGCTTCGGCTTCTGATGCCATTATTGTGGGCTTCCAGGTGCGACCCAGCGCCAAGGCAAGGCAGCTTGCTGAACAGGAAGAAATTGATATTCGCCACTACTCTGTAATTTACCAGGCCATTGAAGAGGTGAAAAGCGCCATGGAAGGCATGCTTAGCCCAGAGGTGGTGGAGAAAATTATTGGCAATGTGGAAGTGCGCGAAGTGTTCAAAATTAGCAAGGTGGGCAGCGTAGCCGGTTGTATGGTTACCGATGGCAAAGTGGAACGCAAAAACAAGATTCGTGTTATTCGCGACGGTGTGGTGATTCACTCGGGAGAGCTGTCTTCACTGAAGCGCTTTAAAGACGATGTGAAAGAAGTGTTGCGCGGCTTTGAATGCGGCTTGCAGATTGAACGCTTTAACGACATTGAAGTGGGCGATTACATAGAAGTTTACATTGAAGAGCAGGTAAAGCGGACCTTATAAGACGCAGCGCATGAATCTTTTCCCCTTCAGCGCGATTTTCTTGGGGGTTTTTGTATCCGGATGCATTTGCGAGGGACCTGTAAGCACGCAGTTTGTAAGCGGTATAAACCAGGTTTACTTTGCCGATTCTGTTGCCAATGTGGTGGAACCCATTATTCAGTTTACATACGATGTGGAAACCGGAAATGAGAGTATCTCGGGTAAAAAAGCAGGTTGTATTGGTTACAGAAAAGAACTGGCTATTCACATCCACTCATTTGTACTTGCTGATAGCGTAAAGGTTACCTGCAACAAAGATTTACCCGGTACGCCGGCAGGTGCAAGTCTGGAAGGCAATCCTTACATAGAGATTGTGAAGATTACCGACGACCCGATTGATGAAAAGCAGCTTAGGGTGTATTCGTTTCAATCCAACTGGACAGTGCCCTCCTGGAAAAATATGCCTCATACGGCAGAGCTCACTTTCCGTTTTAAGCTTAACAACGGAGAATACATCACCAAAAGAAACACGGTTGTGTTTGTGAAATAACAAAGGCCGCCCCGGAGGGCGGCCTTTGACCAATAAACAATAAACTTGACGGGCATAGCCCGGTGATGAGTGCTTTAGCGCATGATGACGATTTTGCGTTCGCTAATGGCGCCTTCGCTTTCAACCTGAACCAGGTAAATACCAGGTGCAATACCGGCTGTATTGACCGAAACGAGGTGGCCCTGGGGCCGAACAGATAAAATAATTCTCCCTGCGTTGTCGGTAATACGGATGGTTTGAATTTGATGACCGCCTGTTTCCACAAAAAGCATATCGCTGGTAGGGTTGGGGTAAATTTTGAGGTTTTCTTCCAGCGTTTGTCTGTCGATACCTGTAGTGGTACCCACGGTGAAACTGTTTGATGCTTCGCAGCGGTTGGCATCGGTTACGGTAACCACATAAGTGCCGGCAGCGAGGTTGCTGAGGTCTTCAGTGGTTTTTCCGTTGGTCCACAGGAAAGTGTAGGGTGGAACGCCGCCTGTTACCGTTACATCGATGTTGCCGCCTGAACCATTGCTGTTGGTAACCACACCGTTGACAATAATTGGACTGGGCGGTTGGGTGAGCACCCAAGTTGCTGAGACTATGCAGCCGTTGGCATCGGTTACGGTTACGCTGTAACTGCCTACTTTGAGGTTAAAAATATCTTCGGTGCGTGCCCCGGTAGACCAGCTATACAAGTATGGTGCTACGCCGCCGGAAACGGTGAGGTCAATTACTCCATTGTCGCCGCCGGTGCAGCTGACCATGGAGGCAATGCCGTTGAGTCCGATTTCGCCGGGTTCAGACAAATTAACCAATCGACTGGTTACACAACCATTTGCATCTTTTACATAGTAAGCATATGTGCCGCCCGCTAGTCCGGTAAATGTGTTTGATGACTGGTAGGCCCCGCCTAAACTATATTGATAAGGTGTTCTTCCACCACTGGCTGTAATGGTAATTTCGCCATTTTGGGCTCCGTTACAAGTGAGGTTTAGAACACCCACCTGGGTTGATATTTCGATGGGTTGTGTGATGGTAAAACTGATGGAATTGGTGCAACCACCGGCATCGCGAACGATAACAGAATAGGCGCCGGCAGTGAGGTTGTAAAAGTTTTTGTCGGATTGCCAGCTTAACCCTTCGTTGATGCTGTAGGCCATGGTGCCTGCACCACCCGTAGCGGTGATGGTTGCACTGCCGTTGCCACCGCTGTAACAGGTTACATTTACAGTGGTTTTGGTTAATACAATGGGTGCTGGCTGACTGATGCTGACAGTATTGCTCACGCTGATGCAGTTGTTGGCATCACGGATAATGACAGTGTAGGAACCTGCCCTGAGTCCGGTGAAGCGGTTTGTGGTTTGCCAATTGGCGCCATCAAGACTGTATTCAATGGTGCCTGTGCCGCCCGAAACTGAGTTTATCGTGATGCTGCCGTCGCTGCCGCCGTTGCAGGTAATGTTGGTGTTGCTGATGCTGCCGAAAACGGGTCCGTTGGCATCCATGATGTCAGCATTGATGGTTACAATGCAACCTGCTGTGTCTTTTACCGCCACTACATAAGTTCCGGATTTTTTGCCTGAAAATTGTCCCGGGCTGATCCAGTTGGTACCATCGAGGCTAAAGGTGTAGTTTGAACCACTGCCTCCGCTGGCTGTTACCAGAATACCGCCGTTGCTATTGCCGCAGGTGGAATTGGTGGTGGAAACCGATGGAACGATGAGTGTGGGCTGAAGAATGGTGGCAGTGATGCTGTCGAGGCAAGAATTGGCATCTTTTACCACTATGAGGTGGGTGCCGGCGCCTACTGCGCTAAACAATCCTGTTGCCTGCCAAGCGGCACCGTTTAAGCTGAAGTAATAAGGCGAAGTGCCGCCGGTGCTTTGTGCCAGTATACTGCCATTGTTGCTGCCAAAGCACTGGGCGTTGGTGATGGTTTTGCTGGTTACAATATCAGCAGGTTGGGGCACAGTAACGCTTTTGGTTACAATGCACGATGCCACATCTTTTAGATAAACCGTGTAATTACCGCCTACTACACCATAAAAGTCGGGCGATGACTGGTAGTTTACTCCGTTGATGCTGTAAGACAGTTTGCCAATGCCACCAATGGCTGAGGCAATGTGAATTTCACCGTCGGCTTTGCCAAAGCAAGTGCCGGGTTTGGTGGTTACCACATAATCAATTTTGCTGGGCTGGTTGATGTTGACCACTTCGCCTTGTCCGCAGCCGGCCACATCTTTTACCAGGGCGCTGTAACGACCTGCGGGCAGTCCGGTGAATGAGCCGCTAGACTGGTAAGATAATCCACCATTGATGCTGTATTGTACCGAACCTGTGCCTCCGGACGAGGTGAGGGTGATGCTGCCATCGTTGCCCCCGTTGCAACTTACATTGTTGTAGCTGACAGTGAGGGTGGGTGAACTGAAATTGTCGATAACCACCACAGTCGACGCTGTGCAGTTGTTGGCATCGCCGGCTTCGAGTATGTGTGGTCCCCAGAGCAAACCGCTGAAACTGCCTGACGATTGCCAGGTTCCGCCATCGACGCGATACTGAATGGTGCCGGTACCTCCGGAGGCGGTTGCCAAAATGGCCCCGTCGGAATTGTTACAACTGGCATTGCTGGTGGAAATGCTACCAAAAACAATGGATTTAGGCTGAGTGAGTGTGAAAGTTGTGGTGGCTACACAGCCCAGTGCGTCGCGAAGGTAAAGGGTGTAAGGTCCTGCGCCCAGGTTGGTGAAGGAGGGAGAAGGTAGGTAAACAAGACCATTGAGGCTGTAACTGTAGGGGCTTGTTCCTCCGGTTGCCGACGCTGTAACCGCACCGGTGCTGTTGCCATTGCAGGTAAGGTTAATGATACCCGTAGCGCTAACAGAAAGTCCCACGGATATTTTTAAGGATGCAGTGTCTGATTTGCTGCCATTCCAGCCATCGATTGTTGTGATGAGTTTTACGGTATAACTGCCTGCATTGGGATAGGTATAAGTAGGGTTAGCAGCGTTGGAAGTGTTGCCGTCGCCGAACTGCCAAAGGTACAATTTGCGCGATCCGGCATAGCCGTAAAGAGACACGCGGTTAAACATACTGTCGGAGGTGAGAGCCGATTTGTTGGTGAAAGTCACACGGCCACCGGCGGCTATGCAGTTGTTGCTGATGCTAAATCCCGAGGTGATGTCGTGAGACATTTTGGGAATGAGGTAGAAATCGCCGTCTCGTCCAAAAGAGGAGAGGGCGCTTGACCAGTTACCCCCTGTAGTGGTACCGGCAACTGAGGCGAGATCGCGGCCATTGCCCTCTCCATCGCCTGTGTATTTCAACTGGAATGTTTGACCAGGAAACGAGAGGCCTGTTCTTATGGCGACAACCACGGCAAAATTCTGATTTACGGCCACGCCACCGGAGTAGTCCACCTGTATGAAGGAGTTCCAGGTGTTGAACCACACATCGGCTCCTCTGATCTCGGATATAGGTCGACCTCTGCCATCTACGGTAAAAACGCTTATTCTCAAAGGAACTGCGAAGATGAAGCCGGGGTTTACTCCTTCAACCCGAACGGAGTTCACTCGGCCGGGACCGGCGTAGTGGTAGGTTTGGGCGGCTTTTTCTTCTTTGCCCGTGACGAGGCTGAATAACCCGGTAGCCCCTTTGTTTTTGTAGGCCACATAGCCGTTCCAGTCCTCTAGAACTTTCTGGGCTTTGAGTGGCACCACGCAGGCAATAAGCGCTGCAATGCTTGTAATGATTTTGGTTTTCATATTTTGAATAATTTGTTTAGCCGAATTAAGCGGGCT
>CANHCW010000021.1 GCA_947459165.1 Flavobacteriales bacterium | reverse complement strand
GTTTCTTTGCAGGGTAATGTGGTAACCTGGGTATTTGACAACATCAATCTGACCCCGAAAAAACAGGACAGCGTAAAAAGCAAGGGCTATGTTAACTTTATTGCGCGTATCAATACTGCTCTGCGTGAAGGGGATTCCATCATCAATACTGCTTCCATTTATTTTGATTACAATAAACCCATCATCACCAACATGGCCATTATGTATTTCCCCAAAGGTCATTTCGGCAGCACTTCGAAGATTAAAACCGGCAATTCATGGCGCATCTTCCCAAACCCATCTGAAAATGGCATTACCATAGACAATATAAAAACTCCCTTATCCTTTGCGGTTTTCAATTCGCAGGGTCGGCTTGTCTGGAAACAATCCGATAAACTGATGGGTCAATTTCAACTCCCTACGGATCGATGGAGCCGGGGTATTTATGTCATTGTAGATTCAGAGGGAAAAGCCGATAAATTCCTGTTGCGCTAATCACCATACAGGCCCGTCAACCTCTAACTTTGTAGCCTTGTGAATACGCATTCACAGGGCTTCTTTTATGAATTACCTGTCCATCGAAAACCTCAGTAAAACCTGGCACGATCGCCCAGTCCTTAACAATATTTCATTCGGCATTGAAAAGGGCGAAAAAGTGGCGCTGGTTGCCGGAAACGGACAGGGCAAAAGCACTTTGTTATCCATTATTGCAGGCAAAGAATCGCCTGACAAAGGCAAAGCCATTATCCGAAAGGATATAGAAGTAGGTTTTCTTTCTCAGGACCCTGAATTGATCAACAATGCAACGGTTTTGGATAATGTGCTGAACAGGCAAACACCGGTTACGCTTGCCGTTGCAGAATACGAAAAGGCCTTGCAAAGGCACGCTTTGGATCATTCTGAATCGGCCACGGAGGCGCTGCAAAAAGCCACCGAGAAAATGAACGACCTGAATGCCTGGGATTATGAATACCGGGTAAAACAGGTACTTTCACGGCTGAAAATTGAGGATTTCGATCAGCTTGCCGGCAGTTTAAGCGGCGGTCAGAGAAAGCGGGTTGCCCTGGCTTCCATCCTCATTAGCGAACCCGATTTGCTCATTTTGGATGAACCCACCAACCACCTTGATCTGGAAATGATTGAATGGCTGGAAGCCTTTCTCACCCGCAAAGACCTAACCTTACTTTTGGTTACCCACGACCGCTATTTTCTTGACAGGGTTTGCGACCGCATTGTTGAACTGGACGAGGGTGCCATATATCATTACAAAGGCAACTACAGCTATTTTGTGGAGAACAAGGCTCACCGAGAGGAAGTGGCGGCAAGCGAGGCCGAAAAAGACCGCAATCTGTTTCGACGCGAACTGGATTGGGTGAGAAGGATGCCCAAAGCCCGCACTACTAAAAGCAAAAGCCGGGTGGAATCTTTTGATGTGCTGGAAGAAAAGCTGAAGAATGTGAAGAAGAAAAATGAAATGCAAATCAGCATGCGCATGGAAAGAATGGGCGCCAAAATTCTGGAACTGCACCATGTAAAAAAGGCATTTGGAAGCAAGCGCATATTGAATGATTTTAATTATGTATTTCGGCGGGGTGAAAAGGTGGGCATTGTGGGTCCAAACGGAGCTGGAAAAAGCACCCTGCTTAACATGATAATGGGCATTGAACAACCCGATTCAGGCAAAATTATACAGGGCGACACCATGATTTTCGGGTATTTCAGTCAGCAAACATTTAAGGTTGACGACAACAAAAAAGCCATTGATGTGGTGCGGGACATAGCCGACTGGATTCCCATGGCCAATGGGAACAAACTCACAGCGTCGCAACTGTTACTGCGATTTGGTTTTTCGTATGAAAAACAATGGGATTTTGTATCGAAACTATCGGGTGGTGAGAAAAGGCGGTTGTTTTTAATGAGCATATTGATGAAGGCTCCCAATTTTCTCATTCTTGACGAGCCCACCAACGACCTGGATATTGAAACGCTGGGTGTGCTGGAACAGTTTCTGCTGGATTATGAAGGTTGCGCCATTGTGGTAAGCCACGACCGTTACTTTATGGACAAAGTGGTTGACCATTTGTTCGTTTTTGAAGGCAACGGCGAGATCAGAGATTTTCCCGGCAGCTATAGCGATTACCGCGACTGGAAAGATTTACAGGAAGAGCTGGAGGCCGCACCCAAACCCGCTGCCATCCTGCAAACAGATAAACCTCCCGAGGCAGTTGAAAAACGGAAATTATCGTTCAAGGAAAAATACGAGCTGGATCAACTTGAAAAAGAGATACCGCAACTGGAAGCCCGCAAGGTAGAAATAGAGCTGGAATTGTCCGCCCGATTTGATGATTACGAACAAATTGTGAAACTTACCGCCGAGCTTGAAAAACTGAAATCGGAGCTAGATGAAAAGGGGATGCGTTGGCTGGAACTCAGTGAAATGTAGTGAGCCGTTGGGGTCGGTTAATTTGTTTTTTTGTTTGATATTCCGTATATTTAATCCGCATGGCTGAATTGGTTTACATTTCCGAAGTAGAAAAGTTCAAAAGGCGCGGGAACACGACCTATCTGGAACGATTCAGGTTGATGATGGCCTTGTATAATGCAGGTTGCTGATGAATAAGGGCAACACAAAAGCAAGGAAAATGGACTTATGCCCTAACGCTATTTTGTGCGTTATCATTTCCTAACTTTGCCCCATGGCTAAACACGCTTATGTTTTTCCCGGTCAGGGAAGTCAGTTTGTGGGAATGGGTAAAGACCTTTACGATAATTATTCCCTCGCTAAAAATCTTTTCGAACAAGCCAACGATATTTTGGGTTTCCGTATCACCGACCTTATGTTTTCAGGAACAGATGAGGATCTGAAACAAACCCGCGTTACACAGCCCGCTATTTTTCTGCACAGTGTTATTCGCGCCAAACTGCTCGAAAACTTCCACCCCGACATGGTGGCCGGACATTCACTGGGTGAATTCAGCGCATTGGTTGCCAATGCAACACTTCAGTTTGAAGATGGCTTAAAACTGGTTTATCAAAGGGCCACAGCCATGCAGGATGCATGCGAAATTCAACCTTCTACCATGGCTGCTGTACTCGCATTGGATGATAGCAAAGTGGAGGAAATTTGTGCATCCATTCATGGTATTGTAGTTCCTGCCAATTACAATTGCCCGGGTCAACTGGTCATTTCGGGCAGCATAGAAGCCGTTAACGAAGCCTGCGAGGCCCTCAAGACTGCAGGAGCCAAACGCGCACTGGTATTGCCTGTGGGTGGAGCATTTCATAGTCCTTTAATGGAGCCCGCCCGCGAAAAACTGGCTGCTGCCATTGAAAATACTTCTTTCAATGATCCAAACTGTGCGGTTTACCAAAATGTAACTGCCGCGGCTGTGACCGACAAAAACGAAATACGCAAAAACCTCATTGCTCAATTGACCGCACCGGTGCGCTGGACGCAAAGCGTGCAAGCCATGTGGAACGACGGAGCCACCCATTTCACCGAAGTTGGGCCCGGAAAAGTGTTGCAAGGCCTGGTGAAAAAGATTGCTCCGGAAGCCGAAACCGACGGTTTTCAGTAACTTCGTTTAACATGCGCAAAATCCTGGCTATTGCTGTTTTTTTGCTTTTTGCAGGGCAGTTATTGTCTCAGGTAAAAAACCTGGCTTTCAGGCAATTTGACCTGGATGAAAATTTAAATTACCAACTCAGCCTGGGCAAAAAAGGCATGATGATGTTTGGCCAAACCCGTCCAGGGCTGTGGAATTTTCGAATGGTAGACACCAACCTGAACGATGTGAAGCAATGGGAAATGAGTTTGTACAGGTATGCCGCGGTGAAAAATTTCGTATTTATTGAAAAAACTGGCACGGTTGCTATCTGGTTTTTTCAAACCAAAACCGATTATGCACTCATCACCATCCATCCCGATCTTGGTGATATTCAAAATAAAACTGTCAGCATTCCGCGCAAAACCTACCTCAAAGGTTCTGTTACAGTGGTTGGTTCTGATTTGTGGTTTCCTGCGGCCTCCAGAAAGACGGAGTTTATTTACCGCATTCAGCCTGAAACCGGTAAAATTGATCTGGTTAACATTCAATCGCCTGTTTATAAAGCAAGCACTCAAATTCTTACTATTCAGGATTTTGGCAAGGGTGAAGTGGCTGTTTCTTTTATTGAAGGTTACAAAAGAAGGAGATTGCTGGAAGTGAGTATTTACAACGATAGTGGACGAATCATTAAGCCCTCACTGATGGGAACATTAATTGAAGATCAAAGACGGCTCTTGCGCGATGCCAAAGTAACCCGTCTTGATTCCAATGACTATTCAATAACCGGAATGTTCAGCAAAAACGCATCCTCAGCAGTGAACAAAGGGGTGTTTTTCGCCCGCTATTCTCAAGATAAAGTACGGTATTTAAGTTTTTTTAATTATGAAGATTTTGAACACTTCAACGATTATAAAGACAGAAGCATTTGGCAAAAGATATACAACATTGAAGACCGTTTCGTTAATAACTTTATCAGGCTGAATCGCTGGTCCAATGCACGGATGGCTGTGCAACATGATGCTGTTTTAACGGAAAATGGCCTTGTGTTCATCGCAGAATATTATTATCCTACCTACACTCAGCAATTAACGGCCACCGGCTTGGTTACGGGTACGCGAAATGCAACCCGAACAGTTTTTGACGGTTATCAGTACACCCATGCCATGGCAGTGGGCATCAGCCCAATGGGCCAAAAGCAATTCGATGCCTGTATTCCTATTTTTGCCTCGTATAAGCCTTTTATTCCGATTACTTTTCTTAAGGTAAGCAGGGAGGGGAGTAAAGTTAAAATGGTACAAACCAGTGGTAAAAGGGTGTATACAGCGGTAATAAGAAATATGGAAACCAAATATTACGATTGGACCGTAACCCATAATATACCTGAAAATGAAAGGGAGAGCTGGACCATGTCGAACGCTGTTTGGTGGTACGACAACAAGTATTTCATACTTGAAAGACAACGAACTAGGGAAAAAGGCAGCATTTTGGGCAAAGGACAAACCCGTTGCTATGGCAGTGTAATTGGCGTGGATTAATCGCGAATGAGGTTGATGGAACCCGTTACAACTTCGTCTTTACTATTGATTTTACGCTTTATTACAATTTGGTAGAAGTAGGTTCCTGCAGGCAATTCCGGCCCCGTATTGTCCACCCTGCCGTTCCAGCAACCCAGCACATCTGTTGAATAATAAATTCTTTCGCCCCAGCGGTTAAAGATTTTTAACACCGCTTCATCACACCCGGGACTTAAACCCACCACCTTATAGCAATCGTTGTACCCATCGGTGTTGGGCGTAAATACATTGGCCAGTTTTACCTCACCTGAACTGTCTGAGTTTACTTGCAGAATCTTTTTTACCGTATCCCGGCATCCACTGACAGGGTTTACCAAAAACACTTTCAAATTGTATTTGCCTGAGGCATAACTGTGCGTCAGTTTCGTACCGGTAAAGGTGTCTCCATCTCCCAAATCCCATTTTGGATTGCTAAAGCCACTGCCGGTTAATTCGAGATTTACCTTGCCGGTGCAGGGAATGATTTCAAATGCAATTTCACCGACCGGCCCTTCCAACACCTCCACTTCCAAGGTCATGCTGTCGGTTTTGTTGCAGCTTGCGGTATCCAGTACCCTGAACTTAACGGTATATTTTCCGGGTTTGGTGTAAATATGTACCGGATCTTTTACAACAGAGGTGTTGCCGTCTCCGAAATCCCAGAAATAACTGCTTCGCAACCCCGGAGATTTATTAATAAAGTTGATGGGTTGTGGCATACATACGCGCCTGGGAACGGCATCAAATTTGGCTTCAATGGCATAAGTGATATTGAAATCAAATTTGAAACTGGCATTGCTACAGCGATAACTGAGGTTTGTGGGAAATACAGAACCTGCTGTAGTGGGAAAATCGTTCAAACCCGGGGGGGAAGACGGACAACTGGCGCATACACTTTGATAAATCACACCCCGTTTATCAAAACGGCTGGTGCCGCCATCAACATGGTCTTCACTTTCATCTCCACCGAAATAAGTTGAATAAATCAAACTTCCCGCATCCTGGCTCAGCACAATCAAATAAAAATCGTTGTTGTCGGTAATTTTTTGGTAGGCATTGGGTGTAATCTCCAATCCGGCGGTGGTGCCTGCATTGCCCACGCCAATTTCACAACCCCAGCCACTGAAATAAATGTTGTAACATCTATCCACCATAAAGGCACAAGGGCTGAGTTCTGGCGTAGCAGTTCTGTTTCCGAAAGTGGTAATCAATTTAAGGGTATCCAGTGAATTGGAAATTTTGCCTATAAACTGTGTGGTTCCATTTTTACCATATGTGCCGGGACTGCGTGTAACAGTGCCTTTGGTTTGCCCGGACATGTAAATATTCTGCGCCGGGTCGAAGTCCAGAAAATAAATTTGGTCGTAGTTAGAAGTTCCCCAATACCCACTGCGAAAAATTGAGCCAGTATCTGCGTTCAGTCTGGCGATGAATCCGTCCGCTGTTCCTCCGGCATATGCTTTTCCGAATACTTTGCCGTTAACGGGAAAATTAGGGCTTGAAGTCCCGCCGCCTACAAACAAATGCATGCTGTCATCGAGTTTAATTGAGTAGGCGGCATCGTCAGCGTTGCCTCCCAAAAAAGTAGACCAGCGCAGAGAGGACAAATTGCCGTTCAAGCTAAAAATAGCCGCATCCTGTGTTGATTGTTTAATTTGTTGCGCAGCTTTGAATAGTGGGAAATTCCCTGACTTGGTGCAGGATGCCACATAAATGTTGCCCTGTTTATCGGCCAGAATATCGCCCCTGAAATCATCGGCGTAATTAAAATGCAATGTTCCTGTATTGATGCCGTCGTCGCCACTGCCGCCCACATAAGTTCCACCCAGCATTTTTTTGCCGTCAGCCGACAGTTTTACCACATACAAATCGTGATTGCCATTGTAGGCGCTGTCGAATGCTGTTTGCTTTAACACAGGAAAATCGTTGCTGCTCGTGGTTCCAAGAACAAGCAGGTTATTCTTCTCGTCAATGCTTAAACTATGGGGATATTCATTGCTTCTTCCACCCAGGTAAGTGGCATAGGCCAATGCTGAACCGTTGGGCAGGTATTTCGATATAGCTACATCGCAAGGCAGGTAAACCGGCGCAACCTGAGGGCCGCTGCCACCGTAAACCGTTTGAAAAGCTCCGGTTGTAACCGGGTAAATACCCTGACTGTTGTCAACTATTCCGCCGGCGTACAAATGCCCCGTTGAATCGTAGGTGGCGGTGAACCCAAAATTATCGCCGCGGGAACCTGAATAGGTACTAAAAACCAATATGGGGTCGATAACAAGAGGAAGGTTTTTATTCCATTTTTTTACATCAAACCCCAGCGTGTCGCCTTTCAGATCAAAATTACAAGGAATAGTTTTTTCACCCTGATAAGCCATGGGTTTTCGGAAAATAACCGATCCGCAGGTGGTTTGAATGTGCAGTTCCTGGTTCGCAAACTCATACTCGGTTTGCCCTGAGATGAGTGCCTGAATGTTTGCGGGATTACCTCCGGGGTTTACAATCCAATCGAACTCTACCTGCTCGCCCCGGGTGTAAATTACAAAGTCAATACCGGCATAAACATTTTTCACCTTAATGCGGTTTACAGGGTACACACCGGTGCGCCAGCGCGAAATATCATCGCCTAAATAATAGTTTTCGTAATAATCTGCCTCCCCCGAAGTTTCAATTGCGGATGAGTTTAGATTACAATTTAAAAAACGCACATCTACAACATGTTGTTTTACCGAAAATGTGGTGTCTTTGTGCCTAAAATGAAAAGCCTGATGAATTTTATGCGCATCTTCCGGCGCTACAAGCCGAATTCGAAAACCGTCTTTTCTGAGAAAAAAAGCTCCCCCTTTAAAAACAGTTTTGGCAAGCACGGGCTCGATCCATTGTCCTTCATTTGGCGAAAAATAAAGACTTTGTGCATTTAAGCCAAGTATTCCCCAAACTAGGAAAAGGAATGAAATATATAGTTTTCGGGCAAACAACTTTATGCGAAGTTATTATATAGACAGTCAGAATACGCGAATAATTGTCCGCTGCAGGTAAAAAGAAAACCGCCCCGTAAGGGGCGGCTTACCAACCTAAACACTATGTACACACACAAATTAAACCTATTGTGGTTTTATTTTAATTTTTGCAGAAAGGGCAAGAGACAGCGTTTCAGCTATTTTTTCCGGTGTGGTATTGTCGTCAAAACTTCCTGTAAATGTCCTTGTTGCTTCTTTTTCTTCAAAAAGTAATCTTTTTCCGCTGCGATGAAAAACAGCATCAGCAATTTCCGTTAACGATGCTTTGCTAAATACGAGCTCACCATCTGTCCAAATAAATTCTCCGCCCTGTTTATCCAGCAGCGCCCCATTTTCGGTTTTCACTGCCATTCCTTTGGTTAAAATTTTCTCTGCTCCGCTGCTGTTCACTTTTACTTTTCCCCGTGAAACCTGAACTGTGGCTTCTTCTCCGTTATAACTGCACACATCGAAAGCAGTACCCAGCACACTCACTTCAACTTTTGGTCCTACAATGTGGAATGGCAACTTTTCATTTCTCTTTACATCAAAAAATGCCTGTCCTACCAATTTTACCTCTCGGTTTTTCTGTCCAAAATCTTCAGAAACGGTCATTGTACTTCCCGAGTTCAGCTGCACAACCGATCCATCGGGTAAGGTAATTTTTTTCAACTCACCAACAGCAGTTTTTGTAACAATCAGCTCGATATTTTTATTCGTTTTAACTGCGGCAAAGTACCAGGCAGTTGCGGTTATTATGCCAATAAGGGTAATGCTTGCCGCAACGCGCAAATACTGAGAACGGAAAACAGAAAATGGTCTTTTGTTGGGTTGCACATTGTCTTTAAACCGGTTCCAGGCCTGGTCATTGTTGGTTTTGGTGTCATAAATGTAATTTCCGGCCGCATTCCAAATATCGGAATCAAAATCCGGCATCTGTTTCACATCATTTTGGCTCTTCTCATTCTTCATGGGTAACTCACATTATGGCATTACGGCTCTGGCGGCGGTATTTACAAGGGCGTCTACCCGTTGTTTAATCACCGCTACGGTAACACTGAACTGAGGATTTTTCTTCAGCCACTCTTCAAGCGCCCTTACCTCTTCGCCGGTCATCAGCCCGGCGGCATATTTCGTAATCAGGTTCGACTCCAGTTGCTCTTTCATACAGGTTCGCAGGGGTTTATACAACAAAGCCCTGCAATACCCCCAAAAAATATTTATTTTTTTGTCAGCTGAAGTAATTATCCCCTAAAAGTCCTTTTTTAGCTGGGAAATAAGGGTTGTTACCATAAATGCGTTCAATCATTTCCACCACCTTCATTCCCTCGAGTGCATTGGTGGTTGGGGCAATTTTCTGGTGTATGCTGTTAATTACATTGTCAATAACATAATTGTGGTTGGCTGCACTGCCTTTGTAAGGCCCGTAATCATTAGCCGGATTTGACGGGGGCAGAAGGGGCATGGTATAATCTTTAATATGGCAATATTCCACCTCATTCATATACTGCCCTCCAATTTTAACCGTACCGTTCGATCCTATTATGGTTAATGAGCTCTCGAAATTTTTATCCCAAACACTGGTGGAATAGTTGAAACTTCCCAATCCACCGTTCAGAAAAGAAAAGTGCACAATGCCTGAATCCTCAAATTCAGTATTTGACTGGTGGGTGAAATCCTCAAAACGGCCTTTTATATCGGTAATATCGCCAAAAAGCCAATACATTATGTCTATGAAGTGCGAAAACTGGGTGAAAAGGGTGCCTCCGTCGAGTTCTTGCAAACCTTTCCAGTTACCGGCTTTATAATAGCGTTCATCGCGGTTCCAGTAGCAGTTTACCTGCACCATTTGTATTTTCCCCAGGGTTCCCTCATCGAGCAGGTTTTTAATCCAAACCGAAGGGGGCGAATACCGGTTTTGCATCACACAAAAAACCAGTTTATGGTTCGCCATCGCCTGAAAGATGATTTGCTCACATTCAGCTTTGGTTAAAGCCATAGGTTTTTCAATTACAATGTGCTTACCGGCTTTTATGGCCTGAATGGCTTGCTTTCCGTGTAAGCCGTTTGGGGTTGCAATGTTCAGCACATCAAACTCGGGGCCGTTGCTGAGTAAATCATCAAGTGAATTGTAAAGGGGCACTCCAAAGGCATCCAAACCTAAGGTGTCGGCGGGTCTGATATCTGCAAAACCAGTCAATTCCGCATTCTCATTTCTCACAATCATTTCAGCATGGCGTTTGCCAATATATCCCGCCCCCAAAACAGCAAATTTCACTTTCATTTTATTCTTGTAATTTTTCCGTACTCCAGCTTGTAAACGGTGTCGCAAATATCAAAAACTTTCTCGCGGTGTGCTATCAGCAAGATTGTTTTACCCAGTTTTTTTAGTACATCAAGTTGTTTTATCAACTCAGTTTCCGTTTCAGCATCTAATGCGCTGCTGGGTTCATCCATAATTAATACCGGACTGGCATGGTAAACGGCTCTGGCAATGGCCAGTCTTTGTTTTTGACCTTCACTTAGTTTTGAACCCAACTCGCCCACATTCAGGTACAATACATCGTCTCCATAACCATCCATCTTAAAGGCTGCCATTTCCAGGGCTTTCAGCACTTTAGCCTTGTCGGCCTGCACCGCTTTTCCATCGAAAACCACATTTTCCATCACCGTTCCGTGAAACAGGTAAGGATCCTGTCCTACATAGGAAACGAGCCCCGACATATTGTCCCGGTCATTAACAGTTTGTCCATCAATGTAAATTCCGCCCTTTTCGGGGTTCACCATACCCAGAATGGTTTTAATGAGGGTTGTTTTGCCCGACCCCGATGCACCCTGAATCCCTGTGCAACTGCCTTTTTGAATCGTCAGATCAAGGCCGTTAAAAAGTTTTCGTTTACCGGGGTAGGAATAATGAATATCCCTTAATTCGATGCTATTGTTAAATGAAAAAATCCAGTTTTCACCGCTTTCGTTTTCCTGTTTAATATCCGACAATTTGTCAATGGTATAGGAATTCATTTTTATGTGCATCATGCTTTGCAAAATGCGGTTGGCTGCGGGTATAAGGCGAAAAATAGCAATGGCGAACAGGGCGGCAAGAACCCGCACCTCGCCAATGTTGTCGGAAGAATAAAAATAGGCGTAAACAACAAGAATAATGATGCCAATCAGAGACACTACTTCGTTCACCCTTGAAGGAATGGTTTGTAAACTTACCCCTTTAATGCCGCTATGCACAAATGCCTTGTAAGGAACCATCATTTTTTCGCGAAACCATTCAATTGACCCTCTTGATAAAATATCGGTAAACCCGCTTATTCCATAATTCACTTCTCTGATAACCTGTTCGCGCTGAAAAGCCATTTTTTCACCCAGTTCAGTCATTCTTCTGCGGGTTGTTCTGTTAACTATGTAAAATCCCGTTCCAAGCAAGCCAACAATAAGAAAGAACAACGGGGGTTTGTAAATGGTGAAAAACAGAGTGAGCATCACCACAACTACAAATTCGCTGATCAGGTTAATGAATGGCAGATACACGCCAGATACGAAGTAATATGGCGTAAAAATAACCATGTCGTTGAAGCCCAGTCCTTCGCCGGCTATTTTTACATACGATCTTTTTCTGAATGCATGGTTGTAGCTGTTTTCCGAAAGACAGGTACTGATATCAGCAGCCGTTCGCCTCACATAGCTTTGAAGCAGTATAGCCATTAAACTTTTGAGAACAAAAAATAACAAAATCAGAACGATGAGGGCTTTCAGAAAGCTGGCCTCGGTGTTGAATTCAAAATAGTTGTAAATAGTCCTGAGTTTGCTGCTCTTCTCTAAAAAACTATGGTCAATGGCAAGCATGAGCACAGGCACCATGCTTCCAAGGCCAATAATATCGGCCACGGCAATAACAGTCGAGAACAAGACAATCTTTTTTGTCCTTCTTTTTTGTCGGCCGTTCAGGATTTGTAAAAACCCACGAAAAACTTTTTGAACAATCTTGCGGGTACTCAAGACTTTACAAAGTTAAGGCCTGAATCGCATTTTGTAAATTGCCTTTGTTTTCAAACCTTTGCAGCAATGCAAAACGAAACCGTTCTTGTTATAGGTGCCTGCGGACAGCTTGGAACCGAACTTGTAGAAGCCCTGCGGAACATTTATGGTGAAAACCATGTGGTGGCCAGCGATGTAAAGAAAAGCGACAGCCCTGTATTCCAGACCGGACCCTTTGAGTTGCTGGATATTCTGGATAAAAAAAGACTTGAAGAAATTTTAATTCAGTACAAACCTGCGCAGGTATATCACTTGGCGGCACTGCTAAGCGCAACTGCTGAAAAAATGCCCGAATTTGCCTGGAAACTGAATATGGATGGTTTATTTCATTTGCTCGATGCTGCCAGGGACATGGGAATAGTGAAAAAAGTGTATTGGCCCAGCAGCATTGCGGCATTCGGACCCAATACGCCCCGGTTCAACACCCCGCAATTTGGAGCCATGGATCCCACAACGGTTTATGGTATCAGCAAGCTCGCCGGAGAATTGTACGCACAATATTATTTCAATCGCTGGGGGGTTGATACCCGCAGTTTGCGTTACCCCGGGCTCATTGGTTACAAATCAGCACCCGGAGGTGGAACAACGGATTATGCAGTTGCGATTTACCACGATGCACTAACCACCGGCAAACACCATTGTTTTCTTAAACCAGGTACCGTTCTGCCTATGCTATACATGCCCGATGCCTTGAAAGCTACACTGGATATTATGCATGCGCCTGCCGAAAAGGTAAAAATACGAAGCAGTTACAACCTGGCCGGTATGAGTTTTGGACCGGAAGAAATTACCGCTGCTATTCAAAAACACTTACCCGGTTTCAGCAGCACTTATGAACCCGACTACCGTCAGGCCATTGCTGACTCATGGCCCGCTGTGATTGATGACAGCCGCGCCCGCGAAGACTGGGGATGGCAACCTGATTACGATTTGGATAAAATGACAGCCGATATGCTTGAGAATTTGAAGAAGCAGTACGGGCTGGCATTGTAATTGGGTTTTACGGCAGGGTCTAACAGTTTAATAGCTTGATTGTAGCCCCCGGCGCACTGAATCTTGGGTGTACGCGTTTTCTGAGTTGGTTAATTTGGGTGTTGCTTGCGTCGGATCCTCACGCACGCGCGAAACCTTCCAGGTTTAATACAAGACCTTCCAGGTCTGACGCCGCCGAAGTCATTATCCTGTTTTCACCGAAGGCAATCCTGAGTCCGCCCTTCTGACTTCCAGTATTATTTTACTGTAGCTTTAAAAAAACAGTCCCCAGAAAACCTTTTCCGTGTCTTTGGTCCAGCGGTTTTCGAACAAAGTTTTGATTTCTGTACGAAGGCTTTGCATGTTATAGCTCTTTTCCCTCTTCACCGGCGGCAATTCGCCCGTAAAGTTTTTTGAATGCAGTTCAACCTTATCGGCAAACCAGGTACTGTTCAGTTTGGGAATGCCCAGTCCTAGAATGGCACCCGGCAAGCCTCCGACCACCTCAGGGCCGCATGAGGCATTGAGTTCTTCGCTAAAAAATGCGTAAATCAAAATGCTGTCCTGAAAGCGGGCAACAGCTTTTCTGCATTCATATCCGGCAATGTTTCGCTTATCGCCGGTTATTTTCCAGGTAAATGGTATAACAGAATCATGCACCAGCATTTTAAGGTCCATTAATTCGCGGCGAAGCTGGAAAGAATCACCTTTGCGCAGTACTTCGGAACTACCGCCAATCATCATCCAAGCCGGTATGCCTGGGGTGGCGTTTTCTGACGGTACTACGCGGTAATGTGAAACACCGTTTTTATAGGTTAGAATAAATGGTGTTTTCAGAAACTTCGGCATCATTTTTTTCATGTTCTCCATCCATGGATTATTTCCCAAGCCCTTGTGAACATTCACTGTTTTGGTATAATAAATGGTGAAGGAATCGCTGATTTGAGCCTTCAAAGCAGTTGTGCTCAAAAGAGCACTGATAATTGCAATTGCCGCCGTTTTAATTGTCTGTGTTTTCATTGGCTTTGGTTTTGTTTTTAAACTTGTAGCGAATGCTGAAAAGAAAATATCGAGTGAATGCCGTGTTGGTGGTTTCGTAAATTTGATTGCTGTTTACATAACGATTGTAGTTAAAATTTTGATTGAGCAAATCATTTACGGAGAAAGAAAATAACAAATCCTTGTAATTTTTATGGTTGAAACTAATGAATGCATTAACCAGGTGATTGTTTCGAACATTATAAATTTCGTTGCGCTGCCGGTAGTTTGCATCGTAATCAAAATTGAGTGACCATCCGTGGCTTGTTTCTTTTTCGTCGCTGCTTTTGAAAGTACTTTTGTTTATTGGCCCCAGTTCAAAACCTGCTGATATAGTTTGGATGTAGTTTATATTGCTGAAGTTCTGCCGCAGGCTGCTGCTGTTGTTGTTTCTATTGTAGCTGTATTCAACATCTATACTAAAAATATCACCTGCCTGAAAGTTTAGCGATGGCGATAAATTGAGTGAATTGTTGATGTTGTCGCCAAGTACACCATTTTGAATAACCTGAGAGTAAGTGCTGAAATAGCTTGATGAAACCGAAAACATCAGAGGCGTTCCCTTAATTTGTTTGTGGTAATAGCTCCAAATGTTGAAATTGTAATTGTTTTTACCCATTTCGGTTGTGGAAACCGTTCTTCCGATGCTGTCAACCTGTGTGGATGTGATAAAGTTATCGGCGTAATCGGTCAGGCTGCCGCTAATCATAAACCAGGATTGCCTTATGATGCTGCCGGCATTCATGCTTAAGCTGTAATTGTGCGCAAGCGACTGTCGTAGCCGGGTGTTGCCCACATTCACAAACAGTGGATTGGCGTTGTTGATTACGGGTTGAAGATCGTAGGCATCGGGGAGCTGCGCATTGGCATAGTAAGAAAGGTTGATGCGCGATGTCTTAGACATATTGAGAACAACTTTGGCATTTGGCAACAGAGCCTTAAATCTTTTGTCAAGAGAAAAGCCATATATGTTTTCATTCTGTGAAAGATCTGATACCTGTGGTTTCAGCCCCACATTGATGTTCCATTTTTTCTTGTGCCACTGCAAACCAATGCTACCATTGATCGTGTTTTGACCAAGGCTGTAATCGTTGGCCAAAGAATCGACGCGTAGTGCAGTGGCTTTGGGATTAAATACATTCAATAAATTCCACTGATTAGTTTGATTGGCTGAGGCGCCGAGCATCAGTTCCAAATTTTTGTGCAGGGGTTCAACAAAATTCGCGCTTCCGCTAATGGTGCGATCCCGGTTGTCGTTTACCCTTAGTTGCCGTGCCTGTATTGTGTCGAAAGCAAAGAAAGGGTTACGAAGGCGATTGTTGGAATTGAGCAATGACGATTGGTTGGCTGTTGATTCCAAATAGCTCATGCGCACAGTAATTTGTCTTTTCGCTTTTTTAAAACTGTGTGTAAGGCTGAGGTCGCTGTTGATTTCTCGGTTCTTGCCCGAATCGAGACTCAATTTTATTTGACTGTTAAGCAATTCGGCATTATTACGGAAAGTGCTGGAATTACTTAGATTTTGGTTCAGACTAAAACCCAAATTTCCGCTGCTGTTCAGTATCAGTGTGGTTTGAGAATCAATGGCAAATTCCCAGCGAGCCCTGATTCTGTAGCTGCTGCGGTCACTGGTGTCGTTGCTTTCCGACAAACTTCGCAGCTCCTTTTCGCTTAGTAATTGCAGGCTATTGCTGGTATTGCGGTTTCGCACTTCCAGATTGCGGTTGTAAACGCTGATGTTTACCTTGTGTTTCTTCCATTGATTAGAATATACACCTCCCAGATTGAGGAATTTGGGTAACCCCTGATTGTTAAAACCCAGGTCATCATTAGATTGAGAAGAGATGTACATCCCGTCCTGCATGCTGGTTTGCAAACCTGAACCAAATTGCCTGCTTTCTTCCCAATTGAGATCAGTATTATTGGTGTTGCCGCGAATACCAAAAAGACTGAGTTTTCGCTTGCCCTTAAAATTGGCAAACAATGCCCGTTGTTCATCGAGTTTAAGGTCAACGGAAGAGGCAGCTGTAATGTTGCCGAAATACCCTCGTTTGGCATCCTCTTTCAACTGTATATCCAGGGTTTTAACTTTTTCAGCGTTTTGATCTCCTGTTCGTTTTGCTTCCTCTGTTTGGGCATCGTACACTTTTACTTCCTGCACCATTTTGGCGTCCAGATTTCGGGTGGCCATGGTCGGATCGTCGCCAAAAAATTCTTCACCATCAACCAGTACCCGTTCCACTTTTTTGCCTTGCGCGGTGATTTCCCCGTTGCGATTAACTTGCAGCCCTGGCAATTTCTTCAAAAGATCTTCCACGGTGGCATTTTCCTTTGTTTTAAAACTGTCGGCCAGATAAATAAGGGTGTCTCCCCGCAATTTCATTTTTCCCTTCTGCGCTTTAATGATCACGGCTTCAATGAGTCGCGAAAGCGGAATGAGGTCTATATTTCCCAAATTAATTGCATCGTTATTTACATAAATTCGATCGGTGTAATCGGCATATTGGGGGTAAGTAATCAGTAGATCGTAGCTATCAGGACGAACCTTCTTCAGCGAAAACTCTCCCGCTGAGTTGGAACGGGCAAAGGCATACAGGGTTGAATCCTTAGCTTTAAGCAGCATGATTGTTGCGTTGCGAACATTGGTGTTGCTGCTTGAGTCGAAAGTTTTTCCCTGAATTTGCGTTTGGGCCTGTGTGAAAGCCGTGCAAAGAAAGAGAAGGCTGAAAACACCTAGCCTGATAAAGGTTTTGGAAAGCATTGGAATGCGAATATAGGGATTAGAGAAATAAATCTAATTCAAGAGAGTGGTCCCATCAGGAATCGAACCTGAATCTAATGCTCCGGAGGCATTCGTAGTATCCATTCTACTATGGGACCAGGTTTTTAAACTGGTTTGCAAATATCTGTATTTGGCGGGGAATTGCGGTTATGTTGCCCTGATGTATTTGTGGACATTCCATGAGTTCAGTGCGTGAAATTGACTTAAACAATTCTTTCCGGCCTGATTTAAAGTATTGAAAAACAATAAAAAAGAAATTTTTGAATTTGAGTAATGTGTTTTGGTACAGAATTTGATTTGTTATGCAAAACAACAAACGATATGAAAAAAGTCTTTACTCTCGGATTTGCAGCCATCGCCGCTACAGCATTTCTGTTTGCCGGCACTTTGCAAGACACCACCATCAAGTGGAGCAAAACTGCCCACGATTTTGGTACAATTAAAATGGGTCCCCCGGCTGAGGCCACCTTCACTTTTACCAACAATGGAAAAACCCCAGTAACCGTTACTGCTGCCCAACCCAGCTGTGGTTGCACTACGCCTACCTACACCAAAACTCCGGTTGCTCCGGGCAAAACAGGTGAAATTAAAGCCAGCTACGGAACCCAGGACCGCCCCGGATTTTTCCAAAAATCAGTAACTGTTACTTTCGACAACGGCACCACCGCAACCCTCAACATCAGCGGAACCGTGGTAACAGAAGCAACCGGGACCAACGGAACCCAGATTAAATAAAAAAGTAAACCCTACCCGTGATGAAAAAGATAATTTTTGCCCTCTTTGCTGTGGTTTTGACTGCTTCAGCCTTTGGACAAGCTACAAACCCTACAACAACTACAGGTACTGCCACAGATTCAAGCAGCAAAGCCAAAATTAAGTTTGAACTCATTTCTCACAATTTTGGTTCTGTAATTGAAGGTCAGATAGCGAGGTATGATTTTAAATTTACCAACACAGGCACAGATCCTCTAACCTTAAGCAATGTTCAGGCGAGCTGCGGTTGTACTTCGCCCAAATGGCCCCGTGAATCCATTGCCCCCGGTGCAAGTGCTGTCGTTACTGCTGAGTACAACAGTGCAGGCAGAGAAGGCAACTTTACCAAGAACATTTTTGTCTATTCCAACGGCGGAGATGTTACCTTGACCATCACAGGTATTGTGGTGAAAGAAGCGGAGAAACCCAAATCTGTCATCATTGGAAACTGATTAAATGCATCATTAAAAATGGGTCGGTTTTTGCCGGCCCTTTTTTTTATACATGAAAACCTTTTTTTGCATAGCCGCTTTGTCGTTGTTCACCAGCGTTGTTCTGGCGCAAAATACAGCTATCGGTGAAGCACAGATACATCGCATAAGTTCAGATACCGTTTATTTCGGTGAATGCTACAAAGGCGATACCGTAGAAGCCGTTTTCAAATTCACTGTAAAGGGCGCAGGTAAACTATTTATCAGGCAGGTTTACGCCGGTTGTCAGTGCACCATACCTCAATACCCTAAGGATTCACTTACCGAAGGTTCCATTGATTCGGTTTGTCTGCAGTTTCATAGCAAAAACATTCATCCGGGTGCGGTAGATAAATTTGCCATTATCATTAACAGTGGCGCTGAGAGAACCTTTAGAATGATAGGCGAGGTGAAGGCATTGCCCGCAAACACGCAAATTAAAAATAGAAGAATAAGGCTTAAAACTTCATATTGAAATGAGAAACTTAATACCAACAATATTTCTGTTCCTGATTTTTGGTTTCACCCCACCACCGGGCAAAACTAAGAAAGCGGTTACCATGGCTGAACAGGTTAAATGGAACAAAACGGATCATGAATTTGGTAAAATAGCGCTGGGTCCAGAGGCTGTTTTCACCTTTGAATTTAAAAATAAGGGCAAAAAACCCATAGTAGTGCAAAGTGCCGAGCCCGGTTGCAGTTGCACTGTTAGCGACTATACGAAGGATGCGGTGTTGAAAAACAAAACGGGTAAGGTTATTTTAAAATATGGAACGGCAAATCGTCCCGGCTGGTTTAAAAAGGGCGTAAAAGTCACCTTTTCCGATGGAAGCATACAGCAGCTGACCATTATGGGCGATGTGCTGGTGCAGTGATGCTTCTGTCAATCCGGTATACAAAAATGTTCTCTCCGTTATTGTAAAGGGGTATAATTTTTTGCTGAATAATGGGTTGATACTTTTGAAACCACCTCGAAGTATCATTGAGAATCAGATAGTCTGCTTTTGAAGCCGATAGAATTCCGGCAGTCATTTTAGAATCGAAATCTTCGCTGATTCGAATGCCCCGTTTCTTCAAAAGATATAAGGCTGTATTGGGTGTGGGATCGAAAGCCACACAAATCCGACTTTTATCGGGAATGATTTTATTAATGGCCCCCGATGCATCTATCAATTCATTTGCTGTTTTAAATGCAGATTGATTCCATTCATTACCGGGTGTGTAACGATTTTTAATCACTTCTTTTGCATGCCACAGGTTCCGAAACGGCATATACCAGAAACAAAAAACGAACGCAAGGGGGAATAATCCGATGATAAAATTTTGTTTTTCAAGCCACAGCTGTTGAAGAAAAATCCACATAAAAAACAGTGCAGGCATTAACAATATAAAATAGTAATCATGGTATCTGAACTGCACATTGAATAGAACAAAAACCGCTGCAAATCCCGTTAGCAAAAGTGCTGAAATAAATGCCGGAAGGGGTGCTTTTTTTCTATGAAAAACGAGTGCATAAACGGCAACAATGATTAAACCATACATAAATTTTGGTGAATACAATTGCGATTGCCATGTGTTCAGTGCATAACGGGTGTTTTCGATGAACTCGTTCAAAGAAGACGAAGGATTTACGGTCTGTAAAAAGTGCGTATTCCAGGTTTTGGCTGTTAATTGAGCAGAATAACTGTACCATGCTGCTACCGGTACGAATGGAATGAACAACCATAATATTTCATGGCGTAGCGGCTGAAAAGAAACCTGATTGTCTCTGTTCAGGCGGTTCCAAAGCAGTGCAATCAATATAACCGCAATGTGGGTAATGAGGTAGGAAACTTTGATTAATCCGGCAAGACAAACAAAAAGTGTGTACAGCAATCTGTTTTTATACGGTTCAATGCCAAACCATCGTTTTAAATAAAAATACCAGGCGGCCATGCTCATTGAAAAGGCCACGGGATCGGCCAGAAAGTTGGGAGTATAAAAAACCAGGATGGGCGAAAAATACCAGCCAAAGGTGAGCAGAAGCCGATGAATGGTCTTGCTGATAAACAACCCTGTAATTTGCCAGGCCATGAATACACCGAAGCTGACAATGAGGTAAACGATAAGTCTGAAAATAAAGTCGTGGGAACCGGTGATTTTATAAATCAGAGCAACAGTATACGGCAGTGCCGGAAATTCCATGCCTGCAATGCCTTCCGAACCGCGGTCTTCCGATACCCGGGGCAGAAAGAAGTTCATGCTTTCGTGGTAGTAATTCCAGGCCACACAGGCGCGGTCAGATTGGGCACCCTGATGCATTCCCTGCGGTGGTAAATGCATCACATCAAAAATCCCGAGGTACATGCTGAAGAAAATCCAGCACAACCAAAACCATTTTGTGGGATTAACCGGCTTCATTTTCAATGTTGCTATCGCGAATGATGTAATGTGGACGGCCCTTTACATTTTCGCTTACTCTGCCCAGGTATTCACCCAGTATTCCAATGCCTATAAGTTGTATTCCACCGATGAATAAGACAGAAATATGCAAACTTGTCCAGCCGGGTTCCGTGGTTCCAAAAAACTTCTGATACAGGCTGTAAGCAATGAGAAAAAATGCAATACCTGAAACCAGAAATCCGCTGATGGTAGCCACTTTCAGTGGCCATGTACTAAAACTGCTGATTCCGTCCAATGCAAAGCGCATCATTTTGCGGTAAGTGAATTTGGTGGCGCCGCCCATTCTTTCCTCCCTATCGTATTCCAAAAAGGTTTGATTAAAACCAATCCAGCTTATTTGCCCGCGAATGTATTTGTGCTGCTCAGGCATTTGCTTTAATATGCGCTGTATTTTGCGGTGAATGATGCGAAAATCGCCGGTATCAACGGGAATTTCAATGTTGGTTATTCTGGCTAGGACGCGGTAAAACAGACGGGCGGTAAGTTTTTTAAGGAAGTTTTCGCCGTCGCGCTTGCGTCGTTTGGCATACACCACCTCAAAACCCTCTTTGGCCTTTTCAAGCAGTCCGGGAATGAGTTCCGGCGGATCCTGTCCATCTCCGTCCATGATTACAATCCATTCGCCTACTGCATGCTCAATGCCGGCTGAAATAGCCAGTTGATGCCCGAAGTTTCTGGACAGATCTATGTATTTTACACTGGAATTTTCT
>CANHCW010000020.1 GCA_947459165.1 Flavobacteriales bacterium | reverse complement strand
TTCACTGCAATGTTACCAAGCAATTTGCATAGTTACTTCATTTGTATGGTAAAAAAATTACTCGGCTTCGCCACCAAATTCAGGCCAAAATGCTGAAATTCGCCACTTCGCTTCAATATGAAAATAAACAAAGACTTTTTAAAGCAGGCGGGAATCTTCCTCGGGTTCCTGGTGGCTTTCTGGCTTATCTCGGTGTTTTTTCTCTTACCTGCAACCCAGGGCAAGGTATTGCAACAGGGTGATATGCAGCAGGTAAGACTCATGCGTGATGCAGCGGAAAAATATTACCAGCAGAATGGACAATTTCCAAATTGGAATGACCGCGTGTTCTCTGGTATGCCGGGCAACCTCATTACAGGCATTCCTTCAGGCAGTGTAATTCTTAAATCTCGCCCCATGGAGTTATTCGGCCTCATTAAAAGTCCATACAACTTTTTGTTCATAGCTATGATGAGTATGTTTATCCTGCTATTATCGGCAAGGGTAAATCGCTGGTTATCGGCAGCGGGTGCTATTGGCTATGCGTTTATGACATTCACCATCAGTTCCTACGAGGGAGGGCACATTACCAAAGTTTTGGCCATGGATGTGATGCCCGGGGTGATTGCCGGTCTTGTGCTCATATCAAGGCGAAAATATTTGCTGGGTGCAGGAATTTTGGGATTGTATTTCAGTATGCTGGTGGGTTATTTTCACTATCAAATTGCCTACTATGCCGGTATCATGGCGGGTATTTACCTTTTGATTGAGCTCATTTTGGCTCTGAAGGCCAAAGAAAATAAGCATGCCCTTATTGCTTTGGGGTTGTCATCGCTGATGCTCGGAGTTGGAGCCATTTCCAATATAGGCAAAGCGTTGGATACAGCCTATTATGGCGAATCAACCATGCGCGGCGGCAGTGCAGTAAACAGTGAATCACCCAAAGGAGGTCCGGCAGGTAAAAAGGCCAGAGGTGGTCTGGATATTGATTACGCTTTCAGTTGGAGCTATGGTATTGATGAAAGTTTTACACTGCTCATTCCGCGTTACAAAGGTGGAAGTTCGCAAGAAACAGTTCCGGAGAATGATTTGGGAGCTGAAAAACTCCCCACCTATTTCGGAGATATGCCTTTCACAGGCGGCCCGGTTTACATTGGTGCAGTTTTGGTTTTTCTGTTTGTTCTGGGCATTGTGGTTGTGCGTAGACTGAATAAGCTGGCCAATGTTGACTCCGACACCAGAAAGATGGCCAACCTGTTCCTTTATTTTAGCTTGGCTTGTCTAGCTATTTCCCTCATACTGAGCTGGGGTAAGAATTTTGGAATCAACACTTGGTTATTCGATAACCTACCTTTTTACAATAAATTCCGTACGCCCATGATGGCGTTGGTGATAGCACAGCTCGTCATTCCATTCTTCGGAATATACGGACTCAGTCTGTTGTTTTCAGATAAGTTTAACAGTGAGGAACGCGCATTTGTCTTTAAAAGGGGTATGATAGCAATGGGTGTTGTGCTTGGAATTGCATTATTGGGGATTTTGACTGCCGATTTTGCTTTAAAAACTGATGCTGCAACTGCCGGAAAAATGGGAGCTAAAGGCACGGAACAAGTGAATCAGGTAGTGAGTACAATCCGCGAAGCACGAAGCAGTTTGGTGTGGTCGGATTTTGTTCGCACACTGTTTTTTGTCGGTGCAGCTGCGGCCCTAATTTGGTTTGGATTGCGCGGTTTTGTGAAGAACAACCTGCTTTGGGTGGGACTGTCTGCACTTATTTTCTTTGATTTATTTACGGTTGCCAGGCGCTACCTTACAGAAGAAAACTGGCAGGAGAAGGAGGAAGAATTGGCCATTCAACCCACACCAAAAGAAATGGAGTTGCAGAAAGGGAATAAAGACAATGCCCGCGTGTTTGATTTGAGATACGATCCTTTCAACAACAACAATCCGGCGCCTTTCTTCCGCAATGTAGGCGGTTATCACCCGGCTAAAATGAGTCGTTATCAGGACATTATTAGCTATGGCATTACACCCAATGGCGGACAGTTAAGCGGTGATTGGGTTAACAATAATAAAACCCTGGATATGCTGAACTGCAGGTATGTTTTGGATAACCAGGAAGGGAAGGAAGGTGTTTTTGTGCGCCCCACGGCCCTTGGGAACGCTTGGTTTGTGCGGTCGGTGAAAACTGCCGCAGACCCCAAGGCTGCTTTAATGGCTATTAACAAACTTGATGTGCGCAACGAAGCCGTGGTAGAAGCAACCGACAAGCAAAAACCTGCGCAGGCAAGTTATGCGACCGATTCAACCGCCGGTATCAAACAAACTTATTACAGCTTCGATACCATTCGCTATGAAGCCAATGCCAATGCTGCAGGCTTGGGTGTTTTCAGCGAGGTTTATTACAATGAGAAAAATGGGGGTTGGAAGGCTTACATTGACGGTAAGGAAGCTCCGGTACTGAGGGTAAATTACATTCTACGCGGTTTGGATATTCCGACAGGCAAACACAAAATTATGTTTGTTTACGAACCTGCCAGCCGTGCCAAGTGGTTTACCATAGAGACCGTTACTTCCTATTCATTGCTTCTGCTGGCACTGGCTACATTGGTGCTGATGGGGCTGAAAAAAGAAGATGAAGATTCAGGGCTTCAAAAGGCCGCCTGATTTGTATGCAGGTTCGGTTTTCCGTCATCACCATCAACTACAACAACCTCAAAGGGCTAAAACGCACTTTTGATTCGGTTGTTCGGCAATCTGCCCGCAACCAAATTGAATTTGTGGTGGTTGATGGCGGGAGTAACGACGGATCGGTAGCTTTTCTGGAGGAGAACCGAGGCCACATCAACACCGTGATAATTGAGCCCGATAAAGGCATCTACGATGCTATGAATAAGGGTTTAAAAGCCGCTACGGGCCAGTATGTGTGGTTTGTAAACAGCGGAGATTCCATTCGGGATAATAAGGTGGCAGAGAAGCTTATTTCCTTGGCAGAGGAACAGCCGGATGTGATTTTTGGCGATACCATGTTCATTGATACAGAGGGGCACGACCTGGGTCTGATTAGCGAAATGAAGCCGCAGGGTTTTCCGCAAAAGCTGGATTCCCGGTCATTTCGGTTTGGCATGAACATTTGTCACCAGAGTTTTTTGGTGAAGCGCAATCTTGCTCCTGAATACGATTTAAAATACCGTCAGGCGGCGGATATTGACTGGATTGTAAGAATTCTGAAGTTTAACCCGTCGAACCTTCGCGCTGATTTTGTGATCAGCAATTTTGAAACTGGCGGCAGCAGCTACCAGAATGCATCCAAAGCCTGGAAAGAGAGGTATAGTGTACTGGCGGAACATTACGGAGCCTTACCCAATATGTTCAACCATTTGTGGATCTTTGCACGCCGTTTTATGTTCAATTTAAAATCGAGGTCAAAAGTATGAGCAACACATCGCGGGTTGATACAAGCATGTTTGAGTCGGGGCATTACTTGGGTAAACCTGCCGATGCAACAGACCTGATTACCGAACGCCGTATCAGGATTTTAAAGGGGGTAGTGGGTTTTGTCGGAAAAGACCTCACACTCCTCGAGATTGGTTGCGGCAACGGTGCTACCATGCTTAAATTGGCTGAACAATTTTTGCAGGTTACCGGGCTGGAGTATAACGAAACGCACCGAGAGGAGTACGAAAAAATAAGAACCGAACTGGGGGTGCAAAACAGCGAATTCAAACAGTGGGACATGATGACAGGGCCTTACACTAAGCCGTCTGACCGCGTGATTAGTTTTGAAGTGATAGAGCATTTGCCTTCCGAAGATGGTTTGGCCAACTATTTTGGCAGTTTAAAACCGGGTGGTTTGGCGGCATTCAGTGTACCCAATAAATGGTGGATTTTTGAAACCCACGGAGCCCGATTGCCCTTGTTGCCATGGAACCGCGTGCCTTTTTTCTCTTGGTTACCTACGCCCTTACATGAAAAATGGGCCAACGCCCGCATTTATACGCGAAGCAGAATTGTAAAACTGCTTCAGAAGCACGGATTTGAGGTTTTGGAGACATCCTACATTACCGCACCCATGGATGTGGTGAAATGGAAGCCACTTCAAACCTTTTTGCGCCGCTTTGTATTTCAATCCGATACAACCCGCAACCCGTTTAAAGCGGTGAGTATTTTTATTGTTGCTAAAAAACCAATTCATGAATAAATCCATATCCATTCTGGCCTTGATGTTTGCCACAACAAGCGCCTTTGCACAAAAGAAAAAAGAAGAATTGCCCGGCCTTTGGTACCAGGAAAATTCCTCGAAAAAGGCATTTAATATTGATCTGAACAAAACCTACAGTCAATTGCTGAAAGGTACAGAGGGTAAAGAAATTGTGGTGGCGGTACTCGATGGCGGTACCGAAATCAATCATCCGGATTTGAAGGATAATATTTGGCACAACCCGGGTGAAATTCCGTTTAACAATATTGACGATGACAACAACGGATATGTTGATGATACTGTCGGCTGGAATTTCATAGGAGGTAAAGATGGCAGAATGGTCAATTTCGACAACCTGGAAATTACGCGTTTGGTAAGGGCCTACAAAAAAGAGTTTGCTGATTTGGATGCTTCAGACATTAACGATCCGGAAAAAAGAGCCCGTTATGCAGACTACATGAAATTAAAAGGCGAGATTGAGGAGAAGTCTGCGGGCTACAAAGATCAGCTCAACCGCATTAAGCCAATAGCTGAAGCGGCGCAAAGCATGATGAAAAATATGGGTAAGGAAGATCCGACAGCGGAAGATATTGCCAATTACGAGCCCCGCAGTCAGGAGGAAACCATGCTGAAAACCATCCTGAAATTCAATTTAAAAGGTTCAATGAAATTTAAAGATTTGCACGATCAGCTGAAGGAAGGGGTTGAACAGTTGGATGCCATGGCAAACTACCATTACAATGTTGATTTTGATCCCAGAAACATCGTTGGCGATGATTATAGCAATGGTTCAGAACGAAATTACGGAAACAACAATGTGGCCGGGCCTGAGGCGTTTCACGGAACCCATGTAGCTGGCATTATTGGGGCTGTTCGGGGCAACGGAATTGGTGTTGATGGCGTTGCTGACAAAGTGAAGATTATGGTTGTAAGGTTGGTGCCCAATGGCGATGAAAGGGATAAAGATGTGGCAAATGGCATTCGCTATGCAGTTGATAACGGAGCCAAAATCATCAACATGAGTTTTGGAAAAGGATATAAATTCAATAAGGCAATTGTTGATTCAGCTGTGGCTTATGCTGCAAGTAAGGGTGTTTTACTGGTTCATGCCGCGGGCAACGATGCTGAAGACAACGATGTAGTTCCGAATTATCCCAACGACTCCCTTCCCGGTGGTTCTTTTGCACGCACCTGGATTGAAGTTGGGGCAAGTCAGCGCGAACCCAACCACATCGCTACAGATTTCAGCAACTATGGAGTGAGTAATGTAGATATTTTTTCGCCCGGTTTTCAGATTAACAGCACTGCACCTGACGGAAAGTATGCCAAGGCAAATGGAACGAGCATGGCGGCCCCTGTATTAAGCGGAGTTGCGGCATTATTGTGGAGCCGCTACCCAACCTTGTCTGCGGAGCAGGTAAAAGACATACTCATGCAGAGCAGTGTTAAATACAAGAAAAAGGTGGTGATGCCCGGGAATAAAAAGGCGAAAGTTAAGTTCAGTGAATTGTCGGTGAGTG
Organism: Flavobacteriales bacterium; assembly: GCA_947459165.1. Lineage (GTDB taxonomy): Bacteria > Bacteroidota > Bacteroidia > NS11-12g > UBA955 > RGEC01. The sequence goes on along the minus strand of CANHCW010000020.1, from coordinate 16,145 downwards.
GAGGGGTTGTAAATGTTTACAAGGCATTTGAATATGCAAAAACCCTGAAGTAATTCAATTCAATAGGGAAAAAAGAATGGCCCCGATTATGATTAATCGGGGCTTTTTCTATATTTGTGGTTTACAGTGAACTGCAGGAAGCGGATATTGTGCGTAATTGTCTATTTGATAGTTCTTTTACCCTGGGTCATTAAGGCTCAGGGTAACAGGTTGAATATTGTAGGAACGGCACCGAGAAACATGACCATTTGCGGGCTTACAGATACTGCGAGGGTTACGGTACTAAATATCAGCAGTTCAAGTGTAACGGGTATAACAATAACACTCACTTTGCCTACGGGTATGCGGTATGTTGCAGGTTCGGTAAGTGGCACGGGTGTAAGTGAGAGCAACATTACCAACCTGAACAGGCCTGTATTTTCGGCTCCTACACTGGCAATTGGAAGAAACTTTTCGTTTCGTTATCGTGTGCGTGCGAATTGCGACATGATACCGATTGTGAACGGGCCATCGAATCCGAGCATCAGCATTCGAACAGATTACAATGGTAATTTTGATGCGGCATTGTCGTTGCCGTTTACAGCCGCCATTCCTTCACTGGGTTATGGCACCATTACAAACCAAACTTTCACGGGGAATGTGGGCGACAAATTTGTGCGGAGAATTACATTTACCAATTTTGGCAAGGGGCCGTTACTGAATTTAAGATTGGTTCGGGTGAAGGGCAAGGACCTGAATTTGAGATCGGAGTCGGGATTCAGTCATCGCTACACCACGGATTCTGTAATTACAACGATTACCAAAACGGATATTCAGAAGGTGGGCAACAGAGATACATTTTTGGATCAGAATGAGAGTATTTCCCTTTCTGACACCTTCACCATACTGGGTTGCAATTTACTGAGCACCGCCTATGATTTGGCTTGGGGCTGTGATGGCAAATTCTGTCAGGTTGTGAAGAATACCGCAACAACAGCTATCAGTACGGCGAGTCCGAACTTGCAAGTGGTGGTAAGTAGCAACATTCAACATGTTTATAACAACTCCACGGTTACAAAATTTACCATGAGGGTGGCCAATATTGGTCAAATGCCTGCTGTGGCTTCTGATGCATTGATTTTTCAAACAACAAATCCGGGTGTTGGGTTTCAAAATGTGCTCTTATCTCGCATTGATTCATCAAGTATCAGACTGAGGAAAGGCTGGAATGGGGCTGCAAACAGGGCTTTCACCGACACATTTTTGTCCAATGTGGTTGCGCCTTGCTGGTCGGCCGGAAGCATGGGTGGGTTTAGGCTGAGGCTACGAACAGTGCAGCCCAAGGATACTTTTTTTATCACATGGGATGTGTATCGCTGCGCAAACACAAATTGCAATACGGGCTTTTGGGAGTTAGGCAATGGATACCGCATAACATACCGAAATCAATGCAATACTTTGTTAAGTTCGGGCAATCAGTGGGTTTCGGGTAACACTTATTCAGGCGGTGCGGCAACCCCTTACACTCCAACAGATTTACAGCAGAATGAGGTGAAGCCGTTTCGCTACACTTTTAGCGGAATGAGCACAGTGCCTTTTCACAGCAGCGCTGCCATTCGAATAGACATGGTGCTGCCCAATACACTTACACATAGTTTGAGTAAGACTGATTTTTTCATTGATAATCCGAATTTGACTGCCGTTTGGCTGCCGGATAGTTTAAAGATGATTAAGGATACCTTGCGGGCTTTTATGGGGCGCAATGTGGTTTTCGGACTCAATAATGCAGAATTAACGGTTAGGTTGAAGGGGGCTTGTCCAACTGGTAGTAATAACAATAACCTGCGCCTTACCCTTATTTACACGTACAATCCCAACACCAATGCGCATCCAACTTTGTGGATCAGGCCCATTTGCAATACCGTAAATGTGAAGGTGCACTGCAGCAATATATGCAACAGGGGTGGTATGCTTTTCCGCAATTTTGAGTTGTACCGCAGCAATTTTGGTGCGCCGGACAACGACAACAATGGGCTGCCTGATGCTACAGGTTCTATTGATAAATTAAAAATCAGAACTGAACGGGTTATGTTCGGCGATACGCTGACGACCATATTCAGGGGGAGGCCACGAAATGCTTCTGGCATCAATAGCTGGCAATATGGTTATGCTGAATCAGTGGTGACCAACGGAGATTTCTTAACCGTTGTTGACGCAAAATTAGAAGTGTTCAAAGGCACATCCAAAGTTTCGGGTAATTGTAATACTGTTCGGTGGAGGAAAGTAAGCAGCGGGGTTAATGCCACATTTTATTTTGATTTTACAGTAGACAGCATCTGGCGCGGGGGTTGTTTGAGTTCAACTTACAGGTACACGCAAAACGATAGTGTGAGTCTCATAGTTCGATACAGGGTTAGTAAAAATAGGGGGCAAACTACACAGCCCATGAATTTCAGCAACCGATATTACTTGGCTTCGGCGGCAAGTCCAACAACTTCTCAATCTTATCAGTGCGATACTTTTTCAGGAAATTGTGTTTTATACGGCTATATTTTTCATAACTGGGGGCCCGACAATATCAATTATGGAAGTTGCAATGAACTGGCCATCAGTCAGAACTTTTATCTGGGCATTGGCAATTGTTGCAGTTATGGCGGCGGCAATATTTTTCCTTTTGAATACCGCAACTGGGGCAGACCTGTGGCCATGAGGCTGACTATGCCTGCAGGTTTGAGACTGGGTAGAACCAGTTTTATTCAATACAGAACAGCCGGGACCAACAACACTGTAACGGAGAGAAAGGACACCATTCCGGTTCGCCGAAGTACAACTTATATGTTCGATTTTGCCAAATACTATAAGGATTCAGGCGGAACGGTAAACTTCAGCGACGATGGTTTTCACGGTACTTTTTGGTACACTATTTATCCCACTTGCGATCTGATACCAAATGCAGCCTATCCTATACGGTACGATTTTATTTATGAAAAGCGGGGGGCATTGGGCAAAGGTTACGATACGGTAACCTCCCAGGTGATGAATACCAGCGATATTTTTACATTCGCGGTACCCAAATTTACCTTGCAACCGGCTTTGCCTATTGTATATGGCAACACAGATACCGTTGAGTGGGATGTGAGGTTTACCAACCCGTCCACCACATTTACGGCCAATACCATTTGGCTTTCACCCGCTAAAAACAGCAATATTAGGGTAGTGCAAATACGCGATTGGGTGAGGGATACCGTGATTAAACCGGTAAATGATATTTACAGAGCAGGTTCATTGCCGGCCGGGCAAACTCGCAGATTTAAAGTAAGGGCGGTATTCAGCAATTGTACTCCCGACAGTTTATCGCTTTTTGGCGGTTGGAATTGCCAGTCTTATCCTAACGATTTTACATCCAATACCTGCGTAACATCAACAGCTAAGCTGTATTTGGAGCCTCTGAATACGAGATTGAACCTCACTTTAACCGATTCACTCAGTAAATTCGATTTGTGCTATCCCAACCGCATTACACTGGTGTTAGACAATGTGCAGTCGGTTACAGCCCATCAACTGAAAGCCAGAATCAATTTGCCCATTGGCATGGAGTTTATTTCGGGCAGCAGTTTTATTCGTTACCCTCATAAATCGGCTCCTGTTAAGTTGAATAATCCAACCTTGCAGACGGGAACAACCTGGGAGTGGGATTTGGCGAAGTTGGTTTCAGGGTTGTCTTCAGGTTTACCGGGGACGGCAGATACGAATCGCAATAAAATCATCATCACATTCAGGGTGAAAACAAATTGCGATTATGCCTCGGGTAGTTTTGTGTCTGCAAGAGCCACAGCCAACATCCGTTGCGGAGATCCGGTTCCTGCAAACACCGCCTATACCAATCCGCTTGAAATAAAGGGTGTAGTTAAAACCTTGTTTACTGAAGTGAAAAGCTGGACAGATTCAATTTTACCATGCGAAAAGCCGGCAATTTCCAAAATCAGGATTTTAGTCTTGGGTCCCCGAACTACAGATTCTACCGACAGGGTGGAAATTATATTGCCACCGGGTTTATCTCGCGATGCTACTTACTTTACGGCAGTGCGAAATTCGCCTAACAAAGATTCAGTGAAAGTGAGCAGCTTCAATGGTGCTACTTTGTTATCATGGCCTATGCCCGTTAAAATACAACCGGGCGATTCTTCTGAATTTCATATCCGTTTCGCGGGCAATGGAGCTTTGCTCAACTGCGGTACAACAGATTTGGTAACGCGCACAATTACCGCACAGAAAATGAACTGTGCGCCCGAGAACCGCATCTGCAATATCAAAATTATCACGGGTTCCATACTAACATCGCCGGTAGTTGACAAAGGCAATTTCCAGTTTACGAATGTGAGTACAGGGGCGTCACGCTTGTTGAACTCGGATACGGAGCAGGTAACCCTGAAATACAATATTAAAAATCTGGGCAAATACACCGGTAGCGCGACTCCGATTGTGGTGAGATATCACTATGACAACGATGGAAACGGCAAATGGAGTCCGGGGGATCTGCGACTTGGAACAGATTCGATACGAAAAATTCTGAGAAAGGATTCTTTCGTGACGGTGAGCAGAATTTTAAAAGTAAGGGCAGGACAAAGCTGTGCCATTCTGGCGGTGATAGACAGCGCTGCCTGTGCTTGCAAATTTGGACAAACTCTTTTCCCCATGCCATATTACCCCAATGCAGGGCGAGATACGGCAGTTTGTTCGGGCTTCCCGTGGCAATTGGGGACGATTACTTCCCGCTGGTATAAGTATAGCTGGAATCGGACTGATTTGCTGGATAGTTTTAATGTAGGAAATCCTGTTTACAAGCCCATTAACAGCGGGCTGCAGCCGGACACACAGTTCTTTATGCTTACCACCAATCGCGGTGTGTGCAGTTCAAGAGACACCGTTCGGCTGGTAACCATGCCTTCTCCTCTCATCAGCATTGCCAATAAACAAATAAATATTTGTGAGGGAGCAAGCGCCGTGCTTACGAATAACATTAGTGGTGGACAAGCACCTTATCGCTGGCGATGGTCTCCGTCTGAAGGATTGTTGTCAGACACCATGTCTGCTTTGCCGCTAGTTCGCCCTAAAACGAGCACACGCTACAACCTGAGAGTAACAGACAATTTTGGTTGTTTCAATTCGGATACGCTTCGGGTTTTGGTCAATCCCAATCCTGTGGCGGGCTTTTACTGGCCGGTAACCTGTGCAGGGCGAAATGTGGTTATTACAGACAGCAGCCGAATTTTGCGTGACAGCATTGCAAGCCGACTTTGGAAAAGCACAGGCTTTGATACTTTTGATTTAAAAGTGCTGCAGTTCAACATGAATGGCCGTTCCAAAGCGGAGCTGACCCTTTCGGTGTTCACTCAAAAAGGTTGTGGCGACACGCTGACCAGAATGGTGGATGTAAAAGCCGTTCCCAAGGCTGATTTTGCCGTTTCTTATGTGTGCAACGGCGATTCCAGTCGTTTTAACAACCAAACAACCCTGGACAGCGGATTCATCACTGCCTGGAGCTGGGATTTTGGTGACGGTAAATCAACGACAATCCGAAACCCCGTTTACCGTTATTCTGATACGGGTGCACGAACTGTAATGTTGTCTGCTAAGAGCAACAACGGCTGCGCAGATACAGTGCGAAAAATTTCCAGAGTTTACCCTGTGCCAAATGCCAAATTTTCCTTTTCAAATGTTTGTTCGGGTGACTCGTTCAGATTTACCGACTTGTCTAAACTTTATGGCGATACCCTTCAATCCAGAAGCTGGAATCTGGGTGTGATGGGAACCTCATCGGACAGCAGTTTCAAAAGAATAATGAAGTCATGGGGTAAATATCCGGTTTCTCTTGTGGTTCAATCCATTCATGGTTGCAAGCATTCGAGCTCAGATACTGGAAGAGTTTATCCGCTTCCTCAGCCGGCGTTTGCAGCTGATTCGGTTTGTGAAGGTCTTTCAACCACATTCCGCAACAATTCCAAAATACCGCAAGGGAGCATTTCAGTTTACAATTGGAAATTGGGCGATGGCAATGTTGCTGTTTTTGCGGCTCCGAAGCATAAATATGGCATTCAGGGCTTGTACAATCCAGTTTTGAAACTCACTTCCGATAAAGGTTGTACGGACAGCATTAGTCTACCGGTAATTGTTTATGCTCCCGCATGGCCTGTTTTTGCAGTCAATAATCTTTGTTTGCGTGAAAGTCTTGTAAGTACCGCGAATAAAAGGGGAGCAGGCAATCCGACGAACTACAAGTGGTTTTTGGGTAATGGCGACAGCTCAAGTGGTGCGAGTTTAAACTATACCTATTCTGCAGCCGGCACATACTCGGTGCGAATGCGTTTAACAACTGACAAGGGCTGTTCGCGGGATTCAACGGCCACGGTTATCATTCATCCGTTGCCGCAAGTGGTGATGAATGCGGTAAATCCGTGTAAAGATGACAGCCTTGTGTTAACCGATTTAAGCAGTATCAGTTCAGGTTTAATGGGGCCGTCTCAATGGAGGTTCAGTAACGGAGAATTTGCTATTGGTACCAAGGTTCTGAAGAAATTTAGCACGCCGGGCACTTTGGGCATTTGGCTGAAACGCAGATCGAATGAAGGTTGCTGGGATTCGGCCAATGCATCCACCGTTGTTTACCCTGCAGTGAAAGTAAAATACAGTTCGACCAATGTGTGCGAAGAAGAAACCACCAGTTTCTTCGATTCAACATTCAGTGTTAACCCTGTAAGCGTTTATCGCTGGACATTTGGAGATGGAAAGAACTCAGGAATTCAGAACCCAACCCGCAAATACAATGCCCCCGGCACTTACAACACTGCATTGCAGGTAACCACACTTCCGGGTTGCAATTACTTCGCCAAGGGGTCTAACATCGTGCATCCGAAACCCAAAGCCGGTTTTATTACCGACCCTGATGCCGGAACCATTCTGAATCCGAATATTTCGTTTACCGATGCCAGTAAGGGAGCAGATTCTGTGTGGTATTTAATCAGCACCGGATACAATACTTCATCCAGAAACTTTACCCGTGCATTCCCCGATAGCGGAAGCTTCTCAATCAAACAATGGGTTAGGACTAGCTTTGGTTGTATGGATTCATTCAACAAGGACATTTACATCAACTTTATGTACACCCTGCATGTACCCACCGCATTTACACCCAACAGCGATGGTTTGAACGAAGGATTTTCGCCACAGGGAATGGGCATTAAATGGTATGGAATGAAGGTTTACAACCGCTGGGGGCAGAAGTTGTACGAAACAGATCAGAGTCGCCCCTGGGACGGAACATACAACGGGCAGTTGTTGCCTGAAGGTGTTTATGTGGTGCTGATAGAACTAAGAGACTTCAAACTAAAAAGGCATTATTACAAGGGTTCTGTGCAGCTTTTGCACCCTTACAACAAATAAGCTCTTAATGACTAACCGGGCAGCATGAATCGCTGAAATTCCCGGTAAAAGCGAGCCATGGGAAATCCCATCACATTGTAAAAACAACCATTGATTTTTTGCACCCCTACAAAGCCCATCCAGTCCTGAACACCGTAAGCACCTGCTTTGTCATAGGGTTTGCAGGTATCAATGTAGTGGTTGATTTCAGCATTGCTGAGCTGATGAAAATACACCTCGCTTCTTTCACTAAAAACAAGGGTTTTAGCGGCAGTTTTCAGGCAAACAGCGGTAAAAACTTCGTGCATTTGTCCGCTGAGTTGTTTTAGCATATTGAATGCGTCCATTCGATCTTGCGGTTTGTTGATGATTTGATCGCCCAAACACACAATGGTGTCGGCAGTTACGAGCACAGAAGAATGGTACTCTCCCTTAAAATGAGATGCTTTGTGAGTAGCCAGAAATTCGCACACTTCCTGTTTTTTCAGGTAATCTGGGAAAGATTCATCGGCATCGATATCGATGTAGGTGAAATGGAAGCCTGTTTCACGCAGAATTTGATGTCTTCTTGGCGACTTGGAGGCAAGCAGAATGGGTGGAAACTGAAGCACAGGGCAAATTTAATGGGCTTTTCGCATTGGAAATGAAAAGCATGTTGAGTGATTGTTTCTGAACGCGATGTATTTTCGCGGCAAAGTATGAAGAACATTGCAGTAATCGGTGGCGGTACAATGGGCAACGGAATTGCTCATGTATTTGCTCAAAACGGCTTTCAGGTGGCCTTGATTGATGTAAAAAAGGAAATTCTGGACAAGGCATTCGCCACCATTCAGAAGAATATGGACAGGCAGGTGACCAAGGGTTCACTTACTGAAGAACAGAAACAAGCATCGCTTACCCGCATTGCGTTATATACCAGCATCAGTGATGGGGTAGAAAATGCAGATTTGGTCATTGAGGCGGCTACCGAAAATGTGGACATTAAACTGAATATTTTCAGGCAACTCGATGGATTTACCCGTGAACACTGCATTCTGGCTTCCAACACTTCATCTATTAGCATCACCAAAATTGGTTCGGTAACCACAAGGCCGGAAAAGGTGATTGGTATGCATTTTATGAATCCCGTTCCGGTGATGAAACTGGTAGAAATCATTGGGGGCTATAAAACATCAAAAGAAACCACGGACACCATTGTGGAGTTAACCAAAGCCATTGGCAAAGTTCCTGCCTTCACCAACGATTATCCCGGTTTTATCAGCAACAGGGTGTTACTTCCTATGATCAACGAGGCCATTTTATCTCTTGAGCAGGGTGTTGCTGGTGTTGAAGAAATTGACACCATCATGAAACTGGGAATGGCGCATCCCATGGGGCCGTTGCAGTTAGCTGATTTTATTGGTTTGGATGTATGCCTGGCTATTTTGAATGTGCTGCAGGATGGATTTAAGAACCCCAAGTATGCCCCATGTAACCTATTGATAAATATGGTAACAGCGGGAGATCTGGGAGTGAAATCGGGTCGTGGATTTTACGATTACTCACACGGAACCAAAGAATTGGTTGTGGCCCCCGGGTTTTCGAAAAATAAAAACGAGTCTGAGGGGCAGGGAATGCCCTCCTAATCAGGCTTAGGCACGGTTATTTATTTCTCTTGACTTTGGGGCGAAATGATATTAATTTCGCACCCCAATTTAGGGCGCACTATACCCCAATGAAATTAAGTCAGTTTAAATTTGAGCTTCCTCCCGAACTGGTTGCAGAGGAGCCTCTGAAAACCCGCCACGACAGCCGTCTTTTGGTGGTTAACAGAAAAGAGAAAACCATTGAACACCGCATGTTTAAAGATGTTCTTGACATTTTTGATGAAGACGATGTTCTAGTTCTAAACAATACAAAGGTGTTTACCGCCCGCATGTATGGTCAAAAAGAAAAAACCGGGGCACAAATTGAGGTTTTTTTACTGCGCGAGCTTAACCACGATTTGCGCTTATGGGATGTATTAGTCGATCCTGCCAGAAAAATCAGGGTAGGTAATAAGTTGTACTTCGGTAACGATGATCTGGTAGCCGAGGTGGTGGACAATACCACTTCCAGGGGCAGAACCATTCGTTTTTTATTCGATGGTAACGACGAAGATTTTGCGAGGGTAATCAAAAAACTGGGAGAAACGCCGATTCCAAAATACATAACACGACCTGTAAAAAAGGAAGATGAACTTTGGTATCAGAGTCAGTTTGCCAAATATGTGGGAGCTGTTGCGGCGCCGGCTGCGCAAATGCATTTGACCAGAGAATTGGTTATGCGTTTGGATATCAAAGGAATTAAGTTTGCCGAAATTACCCTGCATTTGGGTTTGGGCGCTTTCCGCGAGGTGGAAGTGGAAGACTTAACCAAGCACAAAATGGACAGCGAGTATTACCGCATTGAGCAAGAGGCTTGTGATGTGGTAAACGATTCAATTGCCAAGAAGAAAAGGGTAGTGGCTGTTGGCGGTTCGGTGATGCGTGCCATGGAAACGAGTGTGAGTTCTACCAAAACGCTGAATCCCGGAGAAGGCTGGACCGATAAGTTTCTTTTTCCTCACCACGATTTCAGCATTGCCAACGCATTTATTACCAATTTGCATCAGCCGGTTAGCCCATTGTTCATGATGGCCTGCGCTTACACGAGTTTGGAATTTATGATGCATGTGTACCAGGAAGCGATTAAGGAGAAATATCGCTTTTTGTGTTACGGCGATGCGATGTTGATTATGTAAATACCAATAGTTATTCATAAATGCATAAATGAAAAAGCCCCGGAAACGGGGCTTTTCTTTGGATTTTGTGCCTGTCTGTGGCTCAACTTCCCATGGTTCAAACCATCCTTTACACCAGAGGAGTCAAATAAACGGGCATGCCTACAGAGGGCAAGTAATTCGGACAGTTGGTAAATAGCTAAATATGGAATTGAATTCCAAAAAAAGAAATACCTGGCAGGCCCCCAACCGCGGAGGATTCACACATCCCTAACCCGGGCCGATATCGCAGGATGGGCAAGCCCCAGAGAGCCCCACAACCGCGGTATGGGTTTCGTATACGGCTTTCCTACTTGTTCCAAACCTTCCTCACATAATACTCGCTGAATCCGGTGCGTTGGGAAATCTCCTTGGCCGGTATGTTCTTTTTGCGTAGTTTGTGAACCTGCTCCATCCTCAGGCGGTTGATGATGGCTCCTGGTTTTTCAGGTTCTAACAGTGCGTAGATAACTGCATTGTTGATTTTAAACTGTTCTGCAATGGATTTTAAGCTGGCCTGAGCCAGATTCTCCTTGATGAATGTCTCTATGTCTTCACGGGTTACCTTTGGTTCCTCAATGGTGGGGAATTCTTCTTGCAGGTCTTTGATTCTGCGGCGAGAACGATAAAGGAGATATGCCAGAATTAAAGCGAATAAGACCAGTCCAAAAATTAACAATAAAACCGATTTTGGAATGCTTGGCTTGCCTCCTGCCATTTTAGAAGTTTTTGCGGCAAGCTCATCAAGATACCGAACATCAAGTACATACAACCCGTCTATACTGCCCGCAAATAGACTGTCGCCTTGAAGGTATAGCCCTCTGCGATTGAATTCTACGCCTTTGATGAGTTCTGATAATTTGTTGGATGCCGCATTGTACCGAAACAGACCAACATCTGTAGAAATGACAAAGTCGGAACCGTCAAGATGCTGGAGGGTGTGAGCCTTATTAAGCGTAATAAGTTTTTTTGATGTACCATCAGCATTAACGGTATACAAAGCCTCTCGGCCTAGCAAATAACTGCTCAGGTTGCTTATGAAACCGTCCAGAATGGGCTCAGTGAGATTGAAGTTAATTTTAATTTCATTGGTGGAGGGGTTGATGGCAATTAAGGCCTTGCCGGCAGAAAAATACACCGAGCCTCTGTTTTCCCCCAACAGCACTACTTCAGCGTCTTTTTCTTTGACCCTGTAAATGGATTTCGCTTCTGTAAGCTTATCATTAATACTCACCAAGTCAGTTTTGGCCGATACGAAATATTGTTTGTGATATTTAGAGTAGATGATATCACTTGCCCAATCGAATTTAAAGACATTAGAAAATTCGAGATTACAAGTGGGCAAGCTGTCTCCCTGATGAATATCTGCTATCATTAAAGCGCTGTAGCATAGGAAAGCCTTTCCATTCAGTTCGCGAATGCGGCCATCAGTGAATTTAGGAAAACTCCTGTCCGGCCCTATCTTCAATCCACGATAGTAAATACCGGAGTATGTTCCAACAAAATTTCGGGACGCTGTTCTTACGCTGTGGTTTCGATAACGGTGGTCAAAAGGCAGTATCTCGTAAATGTGCAATTTGCCACCTGAAGTAATGTAGAAAAAGTCTTCCGTTCCGGCGTGGTATTCGTCCCTACTTTCAGAAGAAAAAGGAAGCATACGGCTGTAGGTGGTCTGGCTATGGTATTTAATTCCGTCAGGGTCAATAACAGGTTCTTCCTTTTTGTCTAAAGTCAGGTATCCAATCCTGTTATCAAGTTTCGACATGTTTGTGCCGTCCAATTGATAAACCCCTTCTGAAGTTCCGGCATAAATTTTACCGTCTCCCGCTTTCAAAATATTATAAAAAAAGGGTCTTGAGGTCATGGAAAATAAAACCGTGTCCCGAAGCTGCCCCCATGCAGGCATTGAGAAAAAAAATAACAGATAAACAAGTTGCTGTTTTGTTTTCAAGGAGGCTGTTTTGGAGTTTTTTTAAGAAATACGAAGAAATGTCAGGTATGCGACAATTCAAAATTATCATGAAAAATAAACACATTCAATTTTAAATAATGCCATACTTTCCAATGCATAGCTCCGGATTTTGCATCTGAATATTGCATCGTCAAACTCCTCCACAATGAAGGTCACCTGTATTTCCTCCACAGGCTACCGACGCATTAAATCCGGCTTATTCGGTTTAATTGCGTCGTGCGCCATCCTGCCAGGTTCGGCTCAGCTGTTTATCGGTTCCGATGCCAATTCTTTGGTAATTAAATCAGGTGAGTCTTTTAGTTACGAAGGATTGACTCTGACACCATCTGTTGATTTCACACTTACCAATACAACACTGTCTCGCACAGATTCAAAAACAATTACGCCCGCGCCGGTGGCCAATTATGTATCCAGGTATTTCAGTTTCAGCAATACAACATCGGCTTTTAGTGGCACGATTCGTTTTTCCTACGCAGGAGTAACACTTACCCCCCTGTCTGCGGGCTCTTTGGAGTTGAATATTCGCAGCTCCACTTCCGGATGGATCAATGTTAGTGGTACGGATGTAAGCGGCAGTTATGTGCAGGCGAGTGTAGGATCTGCCACAACCCTGAATATTTTAACACTGGCATCCAATGTTGCGCCCTTGCCGGTAAACTGGTTAAGGTTTAGCGCAGTCCAGAAGGGAAATACCGCAGAACTTATTTGGGTAACCGGTACAGAGCAGAATACAAAAGATTTTTTGGTTCAACACAGCACCACCGGCGAATGGCAAACCATAGGAAGTGTAAATGCAGCGGGCAATTCGATGGAACCAATTCAGTATAATTTTACTCATCAATCCCCCAAGCCCGGCTACAACCACTATCGGCTTATTCAGAGAGATATAGATGGAACGAATACCTACAGCAACATTGCCACAGTGCTGATGGGCGAAAACACCGCAACGGTGAGTTTGTACCCCAATCCTGCGCAGAACGGACAATTCATTCTAAGCATAGCGGAGCCACTGCAGGCAGAGCTTTTTGATGCCTTAGGCCGAAAAGTATTTTCAAAATCTATAACCCAAGGGGTTCATGAACTGAATGTAAAGGATTTGAAAAGCGGAGTGTATTACCTGCGCGCAGGGGCAGAGGTTCTTCCTGTAATTGTTCCATAAATTCAAAAAACAACAAATAAGAATATGAATAATAAAGCATTACTGATTTTAACAGCAATTTTTGCCTGTGTTGGCCGTATCAGCGCCCAGGTGGGTATTGGTACCAGCACGCCGAATGCATCTGCACAGCTGGAAATCAGCAGCAGCAGCAAAGGATTTTTGCCACCGCGCGTTACCCTAACAGGAACCGCAGATGCAACGACCATAGCCAGTCCTGCCGCGGGTTTGATGGTTTACAACACAGCCACAGCCGGAACAGCTCCGGCCAATGTTACACCCGGGATATATTACTACGATGGCGCCAAATGGCAGCGGGTCATCAATCAGCAGCCGGACGCTACGGTGGAGTTTAATACGGCAGATCCCAATTCGGGCAGTCCGACATTTACCCCCAACACTCCTGCCAGTAAAGACTATGTTTATGTGAGTACTGTAAACAATTCGCAATGGACTTACAACGGCACCGCCTATGTTACCTACACGCCTCCTGCGAGCACAGCATGGTATATGTCAGGTGGAACAACAGACGCAGGAAGCAATAAAACAGGATCTGTTTACCGGACAGGTAAAGTAGGAATTGGAGCAGCTTCCGCATCTTCAACATTAAGTGTGGGTTCCAGCAACGGTTCGGTTCCCGGAGATATAACGATTAACCCTTCCGATGGTGCTAACGAAGGGGGGCAAATCAACATTAAAAAATCTATTAATTCAGGTGGGAGTGCAAATGACTGGACCATTGATCAGATAGGCACTTCTGTTTCAGATGCAAGATTTAGAATTTTCAGTTCGGCCGAATCAAAAGGCATAACGATTCTTGACAATGGAAATGTGGGTATTGGTTCGCTTTCCCCTTCCGCCAAATTGGAGATAAATACAGGTGTGGCAAATACCTCAGGGGTTAAATTTTCGAACCTTAATTCCAGTACCCCCATCTCTTCAGGTGCAACTCTGGGCGTGGATGCCAACGGTAATGTTGTGACTGTGCAGGGTTCATCGTTTTCTCCTTCGTTTGGTTCAGCTGCTCCCTCAGGCAATATAACAGTTAATGCCGGGAGTAGCTCATTGTTGGCGTCTATTTCTCTGCCAACAACAGGAACTTATCTGATTAACTATACCATGCGTGTGCAAAGCACTGTGGCCACTGCCAATCAATACGCAGTGGGTTATCTGTCAAACACCAGCACCCCGGGTTCCCCTATCGCTGGAACTGAAATTCTGGGAGCTTTCTCATTATCTGCTTTTGTTACGGGAGGTAATTACTCAGGCAGTTACATAGTAACAGTCACATCGGCGCCCCAATCACTCCATTTTATAGGTAAAGCCCAAACTGGTCAGATGTCTTTTCTTGATGATGTAAATGGCAGAACGCGCATCTCTTATGTGAAAGTAACACCTTAAAAATATCCGGTGAGCCATGTTTTGATGGGCTCGGCATGACATTTTTTCAACTTAGGGCTAAAGGTTGCCCGATTTTTGATGTTCCTTTAACCAATCCCGGAGGGGGCGCATAAACAGGTATAACAGCTGAGAATGCGATGATAGTGGGTTTTGCGATTCCTTAGCTACACCTCAACGGTACTCACAGTTCAGAAATTACCTCAAATCCATTGTAGCTTCCCGTGGTGGCCAGTCCAATGATATCGGCAGCCAGTTTTTTTTCTTTCAGTCTCAAGGCAATTTCATTCATGGTGGCACCACTGCCCATCGCGTCATCTATCATTAGGATGCGTTTGTAGACTTTTTGTCTGTGCCGCTGTAATATTTTGAGTATTTTTCACGGGTTTTCATTCTTAAAAATGAAAAAGTTTACAGTAAACAGGTTACTGTAGACAAAAAATTAATTTTCGCCTGCTTGTAAAGCCCCACGGTTCTGGAATAAACTTTGGTGACAGCCGGCATATTACTTCTCATAGTGCCGGCTTACTGCACTTGTTGATACGATATTATGATTCAAGATTGTGCGGATTACCTGCGTTAATCTAGAATGTCTTGCGGCTCGTTAAAATCACCAGAATTTCTTGTTTACGGCAGGTAGACCCCGGAGGGGTTGAATATTTGTAACCCGGTGCGAAAGCGCCGGGTTACGGATGTGTACGAACTTCGACCCCAGCGGGGTCGAATAGAAACAAACAGAACATCTGTTAATTAAAATAAGTAATCTGGATTACCTGCGGTGATCCAGGATGTCTTACGGGGTGGCTACAACCCCAAAAGTCCCGGCTCATTCCGTTCGCCCGGGATTTTTTTGAACCGCAATTCTGAAGCGAGCTTCAGTTGCGATGGTCGGCATTTTTAATTGGATGGATTACCTGCGGTGATCCAGGATGTCTTACGGGGTGGCTACAACCCCAAAAGTCCCGGCTCACTCCGTTCGCCCGGGATTTTTTTGAACCGCAATTCTGAAGCGAGCTTCAGTTGCGGTCCAAAAAAAATCCCGCACTCTCGTGCGGGACTTTTGGGGTTGTGCCCAAGACTGGATTCGAACCAGCACGCCGTTTCCAGCGCTACCACCTCAAGGTAGTGCGTCTACCAATTTCGCCACCTGGGCAGGTGAAAATAAACTTGTGCCCAGAACAGGACTCGAATCCCGGAAAATGCGACACAGCAGTGTCGTTAATTTTCCGAGGACCCTCGAAAAAGCTAAGAGGCTTTTTCGGGGCCTGCACACCTTGCGGCGCGCCGCACCTGAACCGGGGCAAAAGAACGGGTGCCCAGAACAGGACTCGAACCTGCACACCTTGCGGCGCCGCCACCTGAAGACGGTGCGTCTACCAATTTCGCCATCTGGGCATACAAACAAATTGAATTTGTATGTACAAGTTGTTTTCAGAACGGGG